>NZ_JBFAAI010000020.1:0-163160 GCF_040639655.1 Actinoplanes sp. NPDC023801
TCACCCCCCCCCTTTACTGGTTTTCCCAAATTCCCGGGGCCCCTTCCTTCATCCCCCGCGCCCGCCGCCGCCGACCCCACCGGGGGGCGGCGGGCCGATCCTTTCCGCACGGTCCCGTCAGTCATGGCATCACCGAATCGCCCTTCGGCCTGTCGTCCGCGTTTCCATCCGCGGGCGGCGGGCCGATCCTTTCCGCACGGTCCCGCCAGCGTGACATCACCGAATCCCCCTTAGGCCTGTCGTCCGCGCTCCCACCCGCGGGCGGCGGGCCAATCCCTTCCCCCACGGTCCCGCCAGGCGTGGCATCACCGGATCTCCCTTCGGTCCGCCGTCTGCCTTCGGCTGGCCGTTCCTGCTTTCGGCATAGCGGTGCTTGCCTTCGCGCGGCTACGAGTCGCAGGTCCTTCGATCTGACTAGCGCGCTGGAGTTGGACACCGAGCTGAGATCGATGTGCCGCTGTTCGAAGTCGCTGCCACACCTGCCGTCTGGCGATTCCCCCCAGCTGTTCGAAGAGTTCCCTGGTCGGACGCCTGAGGCTTGCAGTGATGCCCGAACACGGCGGTGTCGCAGACGTCTTCGGAACGGAGCCACACGGCGACGTATGGAGCCGTTGCCGGCCGCCGGCGAGCTGACCGACCTGGAGTCTCAACTCGTTATAGAGCTCCCGGGGTTATAGAGCTCCCGGGCTGATACTGCTTGTTCCGGCCAGACGTAAGCCGCATAGGCGTCGACCTTGCACACGGCGCTTTCGCTGCGCCGGGTGGACGGACGCTGCGAGTGGCAGACGGATCCCGGTCGACCCGATCCCGGTCGAGCCGATCCCGGCGGACCTGATCCGAGCCGACCTGATCCGGGCCGACCTGATCCGGGCCGACCTGATCCGGGCCGACCTGATCCGGGCCGACCTGATCCGGGCCGACCCGATCCCGGTCGAGCCGACTCCGGCGGACCTGATCCGGGCCGAGTCGATCCTGGCCGAGCCGACTCTGGCCGACCTGATCCAGGCCGACCTGATCCTGGCTGAGCTGACTTCGACTGACCCGAGCGCCACCGACCTGACTGGCGCCGAGCCGATCTCGGCCAGCCTCTTGCGATATGGCTGCATTACCAAGTAAAACAAAGAAATCCGTGGTAGCGGAAGATCAACACCGCATGCTTTCTCCTCGGCAACCGCGCGGCGGCCAATGCATGCCGAATCGTAATGGCCGCCTGCGGCTTTGGGTGGCTCACCGTGGCGGCCATTATCAGTCAATAGGCGCCTATGGTGAGTTGATCGAAGCGTTGGTGGATCAAGCCACCGTATCCCTAAAGCCAATTGCGAAATGATTGCCATCAGTGCCCTCGTGGCGCCAGTCGATAAATGCTCTATCAGCTGCCGGTCCGGCTTCTGCGCTATCAGCTGCCTGTCCGGCTTGGGGATGGGCGCCCCACGTCTCGCCTGGCCAAAATCTGATATCGCATCCGAGTGTTGCGGCGATGAGGAAAGTTCTTGGGGCTGTGTGGGTGCGGGTGCTTTTTGTTCTTGTTCGGGCTTCGGCTGGGATGCCGGGGACTGCAAGGGCCTGTGTGCTGTTTGCGGTTGGCCCGGCGTGAGGTGGGACATCGTGGGCTGTGTAGGCGTGGACCCTGTGGGCGGTTTGCCGGAAGCCCGAATCGTTTCATCACGCTGCGCCGACGCGGGTGTCGAGCCATGCGCGACGGAAGGCGTCTCGAGTGCGGGGGCTGTCTGCCGGCCGGTAGCAACCGCCGGGGTCGAAGCGGATTCGGCAGGGATCTCGCTGGGTGCAGTTGGCGGTATTTGCTCGGCCTGCCGAATGCGTAGCAGCTTCTCGGCATGACGGCGTTGCAATCCCCACGCTCGATGCCTCTCGTGCTCCCGGCGGAACTCTTCACGAGCGGCAGAATAACTGCGAGAAGCGGTCCGATCGCGCATCGCCGAAATCTGCGCCCTGTCGAACAACGACCCCTGTCCCATGTGTAAATTCTTCCCCGCTATCGCGTTGAAGTGTAAGCACTCAATCATGCCAATTTGCACGACTTTCGGCACGTAAGTCAGAGACGCCGGCGGACAGATGTTGGAGCAACTTCGTTCTCGTGTGGGTGCCCGGGAAGCTATCGGCGGGCAAGCTGGTGGAACGGCGAATGCGTGGCGGTGAGTGGGCTGGTGGGAGGCCGAGTACGTGGCGGACGGGCTGGTAGAACGGCGAATGCGTGGCGGTGGGGGAACGGTGGAATAGCGAATGCGTTCCCGTGGTAGGCCGAGCACGTGCCGGCGCGAGGGCTGGGGAGGCGAGGACGTGGCAGGGGATGGGCTGGTGGAAGGCCGAGCCGTGGTGGTGGGTGGGATCGCGGCGGGCGGAAGGACGAATGCGTGCGGATCGCTTGTGGAAGGCCGAGCCGTGGTGGTGGGTGGGATCGCGGCGGACGGAGGACGAATGCGTGCAGATCGGCTGATGGAAAGGGGAGGGGGTGCCAGCGGACCGCTGGAAGGACTGAGGAGTCTCGGTAAGCGATAGCGGTGGTGTAAGCGGACGACTGTGAGGGCGATGGTGTTCCGGTGCTTGCGGAGGTTGGCCTGGCGGAGCCGCCATAAGGACGGACTGGCGGGCAGTTGCAAACAGGCAAGAGAGGCGGCAGGCGCGAGACCCGGGACAAGGCCGGAGCAGCGGACAAGGCGAGAGGCGCCGAACAAGGCCGAAGAGACGGCGGAACAAGGTGGGGAGGCGGAACAAGGCAGGAGAGGCCGCGCAACAAGGCGGGCGATTCGGACAAGGTGGAAGAGAGGAAGGAAGCGGCTGACGTAGAGCAAGGTGGCAAAACCAGAGCGAGCCAAAACAAGGGGGAGGAAGAGGATCAAGGCACAGCCGACAAGGCCCGAGAGCCGAACAACGCCGGAGAGCCGCAACAAGGCGCGTGTTGCGGCACCGGGCGGGAGCCGCGGGAACAGGGCATGGCTTCCGGACAAGGGCACGGAATGCACCATCAGGAAATGGCGAGGGCCCGCACCGGATCCGGTGCGGGCCCTCGTTTGATCGGCGGCCGGGTCAGCCGGTGTTGCGCATGCCGGCGGCGATGCCGTTGACCGTGGTCAGCAAGGCCCGCTCCAGGGCGGTGGAGTCGGACGGTCCGCGGCGGGCGCCCGGGGCGGTCGGCATCTGGCGGCCGGCTTCGCCCAGGTCGCGGTACTGGCGCAGCAGTGCCACCTGCAGGTGGTGCAGCGGCTCCAGGTAGGTGTCGCGGACGCTGAGGGTGCGGTTCAGCTCCGGCTGGTTGGCGAGGAGTTCGGTTCCGCCGGTGATCGCCAGGACTTCCTGGACGGTCAGGGCGTACTCCTGCTCGATCTTGGTGAAGATGGGCCGGAGCTCTTCGGGGACCAGGGTCTCCACGTAGCGGCGGGCGATCGACAGGTCGGTCTTGGCGAGCATCATCTCGACGTTCGACAGGAACGTGCGGAAGAACTGCCAGTTGGTGTGCATGGCGTCCAGTTCGTCGCCGAGGCCGGCGGCGCGGACGGCGGCGAGGCCGGTGCCGACGCCGAACCAGCCGGGGACGATCTGCCGGGTCTGGGTCCAGCCGAACACCCACGGGATGGCGCGCAGACCGCTCAGGCCGGCGTCCGCGTTGGGGCGCTTGGCCGGGCGGGAGCCGATGTTGAGGGCGCCGAGCAGTTCGGTCGGGGTGGCGGCCCAGAAGTAGGCGGCCAGGTCGGGGTCCTCGACGAGCGAACGGTACTGGGCGAACGCCGCGTCGGAGGCGGTGTCCATGACCGAGTCCCACACGTCGAGGTGGACCGGGTCGACGGAGATGCTGGTGTGCAGCAGCGTGGCCTGGAGGACCGCGGCGACGGTCAGTTCCAGGTTCTCCCGGGCCAGTGCGGGCACCGTGTACTTGTCGGAGATGACCTCACCCTGCTCGGTGACCTTGATGGCGCCGTCGAGCGTGCCGTACGGCTGCGCCAGGATCGCCTCGTGGGTGGGGCCGCCACCACGGCCGACGGTGCCGCCGCGGCCGTGGAAGAGCCGAAGCCGGACGCCGTGCCGGGCGGCGACGTCACGCAGGGAACGCTGCGCCTTGTGGATCCGCCACTGGCTGGTGGTGATCCCGGCCTCCTTGTTGGAGTCCGAGTAGCCGAGCATGACCTCCTGCAGGTCGCCGCGGGCGCGGACGATCTCCCGGTAGGCCGGGATGGAGAGCATCTCGTCGAGCAGGTCGCCACCGGCGTCGAGTTCGGCGGGGGTCTCCAGCAGCGGGATGATGTCGACCTGGGCCCGCCCGGTGTGGATGTCGACGAGGCCGGCCTCGCGGGCCAGCACGGCGGCGGCGAGCACGTCGTCGACACCGAGGGTCATCGAGATGATGTACGACTCGATGACGTCCGGCCCGAAGCGCTCCTGCGCCTTGCGGATCGTGTGGAAAACGTCGAAGGTCTTGCGGGCCGAGTCGGTGAGCGGCGTGTCGATGTTCGACAGCGGCCGCCGGCCGGTCAGTTCCGCGGCGAGCAGTTTGGTACGCGAGACGCGGTCCAGGGTGGCGTAGTCGTCGACCTCGCCGACCTGGGCGTACATCTGCTGGAGCACCTCGTGGTGCTTCTCGGCGTGCTCGCGCACGTCGAGGGTGGCCAGCTGGAGGCCGAACGCGGAGGCGTTGCGGATCGCGGTCGACACCACCCCGATGGCGGACAGCTGGCCGGAGTTGCGGGCCAGCGAGGCGCGCATCAGTTCCAGGTCGCTGATCAGCTCGTCGCTGCCGAGGTAGTCGCGGCCGGGCACGTGCGGGGTGCCGTTGACCAGCCGGGCGCGGGTGTTCGCAAGTTTCGCCTTGATCGCCCGGACCTTCAGCCGGTACGGCTCCTCGGCGTTGACCCGGCGGAAGCGGGCCGCGACCTCGGGCAGGTTGTCGAGGTCCTGGGCGAGGCTGGCGGACAGGTCGAGGGAGACGCCGCGCAGCCGCCGGGAGACGGACAGCTCGTCGATCAGCTTGTCCATCGCCTTCTCGGTGGCCTGGATCCCGTGCTCATGTTGGATGAGCAGGACCTCGCTGGTGACCTTCGGCGTGACGAACGGGTTGCCGTCGCGGTCGCCGCCGATCCACGAGCCGAAGGTGAGCGGCCGGGAGGTGGGTGCCGTCTCGACGCCCAGGCGGCGCAGCGTGTCGGCGAGGTCGTCGAGTACCTGCGGGGCCGCGTCGGCGTACAGGTCCTTCAGGTAGTAGACCGCGTTGCGGGCCTCGTCGGTCGGGTCGGGCCGGTCGAGGCGCAGCTCGTCGGTCTGCCAGAGCAGGTCGATGAGCTCGGCGAACCGCTTGGTGGAGGCGGTCGTGTCGGTGGCGCCGTAGAGGGCGGCGGCCGCCGACTCGGCGTCGAGTGAGTCGGCGACCTGGCGCAGCTTCGACAGGATCGAGCGGCGGGCGGCCTCGGTCGGGTGCGCCGTGAAAACCGGGCGGATGGCGAGGCGGCGGGCGGCGGCGGCGATCTCGTCGGCCGGCACGGCCTTCTCGGCGATCCGCTCGGCGGCCTGGTCGAGCCAGCCGCCGTTCCTGGCCCGGCGGCGCCGCAGGTCACGGGCGCGGTGCACCTGCTCGATGATGTTGGCCAGGTGGAAGTAGGTGGAGAAGGCGCGGGCCAGCTTGGTGCCGGTGGTGATGTCCATCGACGCGAGCCGGTCGGCGGCGGCCGGGGCGTCCTGGCGCACCAGGGCGCGGACCTCTTCGACCAGGTCGAGCAGGGGTCGGCCCTCCTGCCGGGCCAGCGTCTGACCGAGCAACGTGCCGATCCGGCGGATATCGGCACGTAGTGCGGCGTCGGATCCCTCGAACTCGTCGAGGGCAGGCTGCTCTGTCATCGGGGCGCTCCTTCGCTCGGATGGCTCCAGGACGGCGCTGTCCCGACTTCGCCGATGTTATCGGCGGGCCCCGGTCAGGGGGCGAATTGAGTCAAGAGTCTCATGACCCGGTGAGACTCCGTGCATAGGCCGGGTACCACTGACCTGCGGCCGGGGCTCCGGCACCGCAGGCACCGTCGGATTCGCCGGGGCGTTTCACCCAGAGGTACGCATCGACGAGTGCCTGCCCGGTACGCAGTGTCGGGACGTGCCCGAGCCGGCGTCCGGGCGGGTTGCACCAGTGCCGGTCGCCTTTGCCCTGGCGGGCCGGCCCGTTGCCGTTGCGACTCGTGTCGACGACGAAGTGGCGGCCGCTGAGGAGCCGGGAGAGCGCTGTTCCGTACCGCAGATTGGTCGTGGTTCTCTCGAAGTTGGCGACGTTGAGCGCGAACCCGCGGGCGCGGGTGCCGCCGGCCCGCCGCAACGCCGGCGCCATCCGCTCCGCGGGGATCCATCCGGGGTGGCCGGCGTCGAGGTAGACCGCGACGCCGGGTTGGGCCCGGAGAGTGTCGACGGCGTGCGCGAGCAGGGCGTAGCGGGACGCGGCGGCGCGCGGCCCCAGGCAGCCCTGCACGGCGTGGGCCACGGCGTCCGGTTCGAGGATGACCAGGGCGCGGTGCCCGCGCATCGCGGCGGCCATCGAGGAGATCCAATTACGGTACGTACGGGCGTTGCGCGCACCCCCGGCCGAGTACTGCCGGCAGTCCCGGTGCGGGATGAAGTACAGCGTCATGACGGGTGTCCGCCCGGCCGCGCCGGCCGCCGTGACCAGCTGCCGGGCCCGGTCGGCGAACCCGGCCCGCGCGTCGGTGAACCAGGTCGCGGCGGGCTGGTCGGCGATCCGCCGGATGACCGCGGCCTCCGCGTGGCGTCCGGAGAGCCGCAGGTTGCGCAGGTAGCGGGGTGCCAGGCCGCCCGGGTCCACGTAGAGCCGGGCGGCGCTCGCCGGCGCGGGTTCGGCGGGGTCACGCAGCATGACGCTGCCCGTGGTGACGCCGAGCAGTACGGCGAGCATCATGGCCGGAGTGCGGTGCCGTCCCATCCGGTCAGCGCACCCGGACCCAGCGAGCCGTCGACGGGATTCCCTTGTCGTCCACAAGAAACAGCATGTACCACCCAGACGGTACGAGACCGGATTCTTCCGGCACTGTCACCCGCACGCCGTCCGCGGAACGTTGCAGACCGAGCGCCACCGACCGCTGGTCGACGTCGGTGACGTGGGTGACCGCGCTGGGCCGGAGAAGTCGCGCCGTGGCGACGCGCGCCGCGTCCGGCGTACCGAAGAAGGCGCTCGACCCCCGATCGACGGTGGCCGGGCCGCCGGTGATCTCCGGACGCTCACCCCGGAAGAGATAGGGCGGGCTGTAGATCTCGATCCGCTGCTCGAAGGTGCCGGCGTTCTTCCCGGTCTTGTCGTAGAGCGGGTCGCCACCCATGGTGATCACCCGGCCGTCGGGCAGCAGGATCGCCTCGGAGTGGTAGTTGCGGCCGACCGTCGACTCGGCGGCCTTCTCGAACGCATTGCGCCGCGGGTGGTAGATCTGCGAGTTGAACAGGTCGCTGCGCGGCTCGCCCCGGTAGGGCCCGCCCCGGTATCCGGACGAGCCGCCGGTGGTGAGGACCGTGTCGTCCGGCAGCACCACGGTCGACAGGTAGCGGACCGGTTTCGGCAGGTCCGGGCCGGGCGTGTAGCGGGGGCTCGGCGCGTCCAGATCGGCGATGTCGGTGCGTGCGGTCGACTCCTCGGACTCGCCGACCCCGCCACCGCCGAGGATCATGACCTTCTGGTCCTGGGCCGGCGGCAGCAGTACGGAGGAACTGGTCTCGTTCATGTGCGGGTCCCGCAGGCCGGGCACCACCTGGAAGGTGTTGCGCTCGACGTTCCACAGTCCGGGCGTGCGGCCCTCGGTGTCCGAGCCGTACCCGGAGTTGGAGCCGGAGTAGAAGACCCGCCCGTCGGCCGTGAGGTGCAGGCCGGGATAGGTGGGGAAGTAGCGCTTCAGCTCGGGCGCGGCCACCCAGCGGCGCTGCGCGGGCAGGTAACGCTCGTTGCGGCCGGGCAGGATCCGGCCGAACTGGTCGAGCCCGGAGACCGCGATCACGTCACCACCGGTCAGGCCGATCAGGGTCGGGTACCACCGGTGGTCGCGCATGTCGCCGGTGCGTACGTAACGTTCCGTCACCGGGTCGAACTCGTAGGAGGTGCGGTCCCCGCCGTACTCCTGCTTCTCCCTGGTGATCTTCTCGGCGATGCCGTAGACGTTGCGGACGTCGGTGCCGGTCAGGCCCTCGATCGCATACTGGGCCGGCGTTGTCACCACCGGCCGGTCGCCCTTCGCCTCGGCGTCGACCCAGACCTCCGCCTCGCCGGCGTGGAACGTCGCGTGCGGACCGTGCGTCACCTTGCGGGCCGCCGGGACGGTCAGCTTGGCGCGGGTCCGGTACGCCTCACCGGTCGCCGAGAGCAGCCGGGTGTTCTTCGGGAAGGCCCGCGGGCCGTCCGGCGACTCGTTCTTGATCTTCATGACCCCGGCGGCGTGCTCCACGTCCGCCTCCAGCACCTCGTACGACTTGGTGCCGCCGGCCACCAGCAGCTTGCCGTCCGGCAGGAAGGTGTGCCCGGCGCAGAACACGTCGGTCGGTGTGTGCACCTCGGTGAACTCGTCGTCGCGGGGGTCGTAGAGCACGGTCCGGAACGACTTCTCCTCGAACGCGTCCTTGTTGTTGCCGCTGCCCGCGATGATCAGCACCTTGCCGGTGTGCAGCAGCGCCGCGTGGATCGCGTTGACCTTGAAGCCGCGCGGCACCGGCAGTCGCGCCCAGTGCCCGTGGCGCTCCTTGTAGGACTGACGATTGATCTGGTACGTGTGCAGGGCCTCGGCGGCGACGGCGACCATCGGGCGGTTCGCGATCGCCACGACGGCCACCACCACGAGCGTGACGAGCCCGCTCACCGTACGGCGGGCGAGGGACGGACGCGTGCGGGGCTTCATGCCGTTTTCCTTCGGGAGATCAGCCACAGCGTCACCGGGGTGAGGCAGATGGCGAGGTTGAGAGCGGGCCAGGCGTACATGGCCGGGTCGACGTGGTCGATGAACGGCGCGACGGCCAGCAGTACGGCGTAGAGCAGCGCCCAGCGCAGGCCGGACGCGAACGTGGCGAACCGGTCGGGGCTTGTCGAGTCGCCCTTCGGGGTCACCACGAAACCGGTCGTGCGGCGCAGCACCGCGGACACGAACGACGACACGTAGATGGGCGTGCACAGCGTCGACGCGAGCATCCCGGCCAGTCCCGACGATCCGGACGTCTCGTGCGGGCTGACGTTGTGCCGCCGGTTGAACAGGTAGAGGCCGACCTGGAAGAGCGCGGCGTCCACATAGAGCATCAGCCAGACCTCGCCCGGCACCTGTACGCCCTTCGCGCCCAGCAGCAGGAAGCAGGCCGCGTTCAGCGCACCGAGCAGCCACGCCGCCGCGGTCAGCGGGTAGTACGACATGAGCAGCCCGTAGTGCAGCGCCCGCGCCGGGCCGAGCCGCCACACCATCGTGGCGAAGCGGCGCACCACCACCTCGTCGGTGCCCCGGGACCAGCGGTGCTGCTGGGTGAAGTAGTCGGTCCACGAGGACGGTCCCTCGCCGACGGCCAGCACGTCCGGGGTGTAGACCGAGGTCCAGCGCCGGCCGGTGACCGGGTTGCGGGTGGCGTGCATCTCCAGGCTGGTGGCCATGTCCTCGGTGATCGAGTCCTGCAGGCCGCCGATCTGCTCGATCGCCGCGATGCGTACCGCGTTGTTGGTGCCGACCAGCATGGCGATGCCGCGCCGGTTGCCGGCCCGCTGCAGCAGCGAGTGGAACAGGTACTGCTGCGACTCGGCCCAGCGGGTCACCCGGTTGTCGTAGTTGCCGTAGATCTGCGGCCCCACCACGAACGCCACGTCCGGGTCGCGGAAGTAGCCGAGCAGCCGCTCGCAGAAGTTCGGTGCCGGGACGTGGTCGGGGTCGACCGAGACGAAGACGTCGTACCCGCCGCCGTGCGCGGTCAGCCAGGAGTTGTAGTTGCCGTGCTTGGTCCTCGTCTTGTACCGGCCGCTCGCGGTGTTGAACTCCTCGATCCCCTTGCGGGAGAAGTGCCGCACACCGAGCCGCCGGCACATCAGCTTGACCACCGGGTCGTCGCCCTCGTCGAGCAGCCACACGTCGTACGGCCCGTCGTAACGCACCTGGCGGGCGGCTCGCAGGGTCCGTTCCACCATCTCGACCGGCTCCTTGCCGGGCACGATCGTGGTGAGGAACGCGACCCGCAGCGTGGTGTCCGGCACCACCGGCTGCGGATCCCGTGCCCAGAGCGTGGAAAGGCACAGGGTCACGACGTTGACCAGGCGGAACAGCTCGATCACCGCGGTCGCCACGATCATGAAGCCGGTCGCCAGGTACAGGATCGTGTGCAGCCGCTGGTCCGGCATCTCGATCGAGGTGACCAGCCAGCCGAAGAAGGTGCTCTCGAAGGCGAAGGCGAACAGGGTGATCAGCAGCGTCCGGATCGGACGGCTGCGGTCCAGTCGCCGCATGCCGACCCGGTACGTCTCGCCGTCGGCGGGCGCCTCCCGGGCCGGTCCGGCGAGCACGCTGTAGGCGCTGTATGCCGACTGCCGGGGGAGGACATGGGTACTGCCCATCTCGTCGCTGGGCATCGGGGTGCGGCCGGTCGGCGGACGCTGCGGCGGCACCTTGGCGATGAGCGGGACAGGCTGAGTAGCCCCGGGGTCCGGGGTGTGCAGGATGCTCATCGTTCAGGCCGTCACCGGTACGGCGGGGCGCAGGGCGGCGGCCACCGGGCCGCTGTTCGCAGGTCGTTGCCGTGCGGTCACGGCCGGCCCGGCATTGGCGGCCAGCAGCAGGTGCCGAGGCGTGCAACCGGGGCGCAGCTTGTGGACGAACGCCCGGCGGGCCGCGGCGAACCCGGAACGGTCGGTGAAGATGTCGCGGCTCATCTCGGCCAGCTCGCGGGTCTCGTACACGTCCAGCGGAATCCGTTCGGCGGCGAGCCGCCTCGCCTTCGCGGCACGCCGGCGGCGGGAGGCGGTCACGTCACCGTGGCGTTCGGCCAGGGCGGTGAGCCATCGGCCGTACGCCTCCGGGTGCCGTGGCCCGACCTCGTCCACCAGGCCGATCCGGGCCGCATGTGCGGTGCTCACCGGCAGCTTGTCGTCGATCAGCCGCTGCGCCAGGTCGGCGCCGACCCGGCGCGGCAGCGAGTAGGTGTGCAGTTCGCTGCCGAACAACCCCATGTCGTAGTACGGGTTGAGCACGGTCCCGTCCCGGGCCGCGACGATGTCCGCGCCCAGTCCGAGCATCACCCCGCCGGCCCCGGCGCTGCCCGCGTAGGCCGCCACCACGACCTGCCGGGTACACGTGATGATCTCCCGGCACACCTCGTTGATGGCCTGGATCGAGGCCCACGCGGCGACGTGCGGATCGGCCGCCGCCTCGATCGCACCGAGGTGGATGCCGTTGCTGAACGCCTCGGTACCGCCGCGCAGCACCAGCACCCGGGTGTCCTGCCCGATCGCGTGCCGCAGTGCGGTCAGCAGGCGCCGTGAGTGGCCGGGCGACATCGCGCCGTTGTAGAAGTCGAAGTGCAGCCAGCCGACCGCCCCGGTACGCCGGTAGCGGACCTGCCGGAACACACCCGGCACCTCCGGGTCGACGCCGGCCGGTGCCGGTGAGTGCGGCACACCGCGCAGCCGGTCGCCGAGGACGCTGGTCGCGGGCAGTTTGATCCCGCCGGTGGCAGCCGGGCGTAGTTGGCCGAGCCAGAGGCTGCCGTCGCCGGTGGCCACCAGCACGGCACCCTGGCGGCGGCCGATCACCGTGCCCGGCCGGTGGCCGCGCGCGAGTCCCGGGTGCGCGTCGTAGGCGTACACCTCGAGGCCACCCACCTCGGTGCGCACGCCGGGTGAGCCGTCCGCGGCGCGGATCCGGCGCAGCACGGTCCCGGTCGGCTCCGCCCAGTCGAAGGCCCGGTCGGCCTGCCGCATCGCCGGCCGCAGCCGGGCGCCGGGGGTACCGGCCGGTGCGTCGGCGGCCGGCACCGGGACGAATCCGGGGTCGGCGGCCTTCGCGACCACCTCGAAGACGCATTCCAGTGCGGCGTCGGCGACCGGGCCGGCATAGAGCGCCGACTTGCGCGGCGGCTGCGCCGGCATCGAGAACGTACGGGTGGCCCAGATCGGGCCGGCGTCGAACTCCTCGACCGCCTGCAGCGCGGTCACCCCCCAGGTGTGCACGCCGTCGCTGATCGCCCAGTCCAGCGAGGACGGCCCGCGGTCACCGACCGGGCCGGGGTGCACGATGATCGTGCGCCAGTTGCGCCACACCGCGGCCGGTACCCGGTGGACCAGGTACGGCGCGATGATCAGGTCCGGGCCGGCCGCCCGCACCCCTTCGGTGATGTCCCGCTCGCCGGTCGCCAGCAGCACCCCGGTCTCGTGCCCGGCATCGCGCAGAGCGCACCAGACGCGTTGGCTCAGACCGTTGAAAGCCGAGCAGAGAAGCAAGATCCGCACGTTTGCCTCCCCCTTAATCGTGCGAACGTCGGGGCACTCTTCCACGGCGGTTCGGCCCACATGTCGGACATGCAGTGCGATAACACGCGCAGTGCGGGATCTGTCAGCGTGTCGGACTAACATGGGGGCACACCCCCGTCCTCCACCTGGAGCGGGGCTGTTCGTCGTGCCCTCGGGGGGTCCCTCGTCATGCAACTGTCCGGTCTGATTCCTGCCGCTCTGCGCGATCGTGGCCTCGCCCGTGCACGCGACCTGGCAGCTAAAGGCTTCGTCGACTCGGACGCGCTCGACCTGACGGCGCCGGTCTCGCTGCGGCCGTTCGTGGTGGCCACCGTTGCCGGGCCTACTGCCCTCGGCGGTGCCCAGCGTCCGGTCCTGGCCGTCACCGCCACCTCGCGTGAGGCCGACGACCTCGCCGACGCGCTCGGTTGCCTGATGGACCCGGGCCTGGTCGCCGTCTACCCGTCCTGGGAGACGCTGCCGCACGAGCGCCTGTCGCCGCGCTCGGACACGGTCGGCCGCCGCCTGGCCGTGCTGCGCCGCCTGGCCCACCCCGGCGACGACCCGCTCCGGGTCATCGTCGCCCCGGTCCGGTCGCTGCTGCAGCCACAGCTCAAGGGCCTCGGCGACCTGGAGCCGGTGGAGCTGGTCGCCGGTCGTGAGGCGGAACTCGAGGACGTCGCCCGGCGGCTCTCCGACATGGCGTACGCACGGGTCGACCTGGTCACCAAGCGCGGCGAGTTCGCGGTCCGCGGCGGCATCCTGGACGTCTTCCCGCCCACCGACGAGCACCCGTCCCGGGTCGAGTTCTGGGGCGACGAGGTGGAGGAGATTCGCACCTTCGCCGTCGCCGACCAGCGCACCATCGACCAGGTTCCGCACCTGTGGGCGCCGCCCTGCCGGGAGCTGCTGCTCACCCCGGCGGTGCGTGCCAAGGCCGCTTCTCTCGCGGCCGAGCATCCCGAACTCGCCGAGATCCTCGACAAGCTGGCCGAGGGCATCCCGGTCGAGGGCATGGAGTCGCTGGCACCCGCTCTGCTGCGCGGCACCGACAGCATGGAACTGCTGATCGACTGCATGCCGGCGGGCACCCATGTGCTGCTCTGCGACCCGGAACGGATCCGGACCCGGGCGCACGACCTCACCCGTACATCGGACGAGTTCCTGGAGGCCTCCTGGGCGGCGGCCGCCGTCGGCGGCCAGGCACCGATCGACGTGGGCGCGGTCGCCTTCAAGAGCCTTGCGGACGTACGCGCACACGCGGCCGTCCTCAAGCAACCCTGGTGGACCCTCTCACCCTTCGGCCTGGCCACGGCGGATGCGCCGGAATCCGATACGCCCTGGCTCGAGACTCCGCGGGTCGAGGTCGCCCCGGACCTCGGTGACGCGATCGCGCTGGCCGCGCAGCCCGTTCCGCTGTACCACGGCGACACCGGGCGGCTCGCCGGTGACCTCGCCGGGTGGACCGGCCAGGGCTGGGCCGTCGCGCTGGTGTTCGAGGGCAAGGGGACCGCACAGCGGGCCGCCGAGCTGCTGCGCGACGCCGGCCTCGGGGTGAGCACCGTCGACTCGATCCCCGAGGCGATCGGCGACGGGCAGCTGCTGATCACCTGTGGCGGGCTGAACCACGGATTCGTCGACGAGGCGTCCCGGCTCGCGGTGATCACCGGGAACGACATCTCCGGTGGCCGCGGCGCGTCCACGAAGGACATGCGCAAGATGCCGGCCCGCCGGCGCAACACCATCGACCCGCTGGAGCTCAAGACCGGCGACTTCGTGGTGCACGAGCAGCACGGCATCGGGCGCTACATCGAGCTGGTGCAGCGCGCGGTCAACGGCGCCGAGCGGGAGTACCTGGTGATCGAGTACGCGCCGTCCAAGCGCGGCCAGCCCGGTGACCGGCTGTTCGTCCCGACCGACCAGCTCGACCAGCTCTCCCGCTACGTCGGCGGCGAGTCGCCCACCCTGCACAAGATGGGCGGCTCCGACTGGCAGAAGAGCAAGGCGCGGGCCAAGAAGGCGGTCAAGGAGATCGCCGCCCAGCTCATCCAGCTGTACGCGGCCCGGCAGGCGTCCTCGGGCCACGCGTTCGGCCCGGACACCCCGTGGCAGCGTGAGCTGGAGGACGCGTTCCCGTACACCGAGACGCCCGACCAGATGGCCGCGATCATCGAGGTCAAGCAAGACATGGAACTGCAGGTCCCGATGGACCGGCTGATCTGTGGCGACGTGGGTTACGGCAAGACCGAGATCGCGGTACGAGCGGCGTTCAAAGCCGTGCAGGACGGCAAGCAGGTGGCCGTGCTCGTGCCCACCACGCTGCTGGCCCAGCAGCACTTCAACACGTTCACCGAGCGGATGAGCCAGTTCCCGGTGCAGATCAAGCAGCTGTCCCGGTTCCAGACGCCGAAGGAGACCACCCTCACCCTGGAGGGCGCGGCCAACGGCACCGTCGACATCATCATCGGCACGCACCGGCTGCTCTCCAAGTCGACCCGGTTCAAGAACCTGGGCCTGATCATCGTGGACGAGGAGCAGCGCTTCGGCGTCGAGCACAAGGAGCAGCTCAAGGCTCTGCGGGCCTCGGTCGACGTGCTGACCATGTCGGCCACCCCGATCCCGCGGACCCTGGAGATGGCCATCACCGGCATCCGGGAGATGTCCACCATCGCCACCCCGCCGGAGGAACGGCACCCGGTGCTCACGTACGTCGGCGCCTACGACGAGAAGCAGGTCGCCGCCGCCATCCACCGCGAGCTGCTGCGCGACGGTCAGGTCTTCTACCTGCACAACCGGGTCGAGTCGATCGACCGGGCGGCCCGCAAGCTCCGGGAGCTGGTGCCCGAGGCCCGGGTCGCGGTGGCGCACGGCCAGATGAGCGAGGAACAGCTCGAGAAGGTGATGGTCGGCTTCTGGGAGAAGGAGTTCGACGTCCTGGTCTGCACCACGATCGTCGAGTCCGGCATCGACATCCCGAACGCCAACACCCTCATCCTGGAGCGCGCCGACCTGCTCGGTCTCGCCCAGCTGCACCAGATCCGCGGCCGGGTCGGCCGGGGGCGCGAGCGGGCGTACGCGTACTTCCTCTACCCGCGGGACAAGCCGCTCACCGAGCACGCCCACGAGCGGCTGGCCACCATCGCACAGCACACCGAACTCGGTGCCGGCATGTACGTGGCCATGAAGGACCTGGAGATCCGGGGTGCCGGCAACCTGCTCGGCGGCGAGCAGTCCGGACACATCGAGGGCGTCGGTTTCGACCTCTACGTGCGCATGGTGGGCGAGGCGGTGGCCCAGTTCAAGGGCGAGCGCCAGGAGGAGGAGACCGAGGTCAAGATCGACCTGCCGATCGACGCGCACCTGCCCACCGAGTACATCTCGGTCGAGCGCCTGCGCCTCGAGATGTACCGGAAACTCGCCGAGGCACGCGACGAGGCCCGGCTCGACGAGGTGGTCGGCGAGATGAAGGACCGGTACGGCGAACCGCCCGCCCCGGTCGTCAACCTGATCGCGGTGGCCCGGTTCCGGCAGGTCGCCCGCGCCTACGGCCTGGCGGACGTCTCCATGCAGGGCAAGCACATCCGGTTCTCGCCGCTCGGCCTGCCCGACTCCAAGCAACTGCGGCTCAAGCGGTACCACCCGGACTCGGTCTACAAGCCCGGCGCCGACCAGGTCAGCGTGCCGCGGCCGAGCACCCGCCGGATCGGCGGCGAGCTCCTGCGCGACCAGGCGCTGCTCCAGTGGTGCGCCCAGCTGCTCAAGGACGTCCTCGGCGAACCGGTGAAACCCGAGGTCGCCAAAGCCGGTACGGGCCGGGCGACGTAAATCACAATGACCGTGAGAGAGTGTTGACCATGTCTCGTGCTCGCCGACTCGCCTCCGCCGTTGTCGCCGCGTCCCTCGCCGTCGGCGGGCTCTCCGCCTGCCGCACCGAGTCATCCGTCGCGGCCTATCTCGGTGACACCGAGAAGATCTCCGAGCAGCAGGTTCAGGAGATCTGGGACAACGGACACGACCGTCTCACCGAGCAGGCGCGCGCTCAGGCGGCCGAGGCCGAGAAGGCGCAGCGTGAGAAGGAGCAGCAGCTCAAGGACAAGGGTGAGAAGGTGACCCCGGCGCCGACCATCACGGCGCCGCCGGTGCGGATGCCGTTCAGCCGGGTCGACGTGGTGCACGCCCTGGTCACGCGGGACCTCTACGACCGGGTCGCGGACCAGCGTGGCGTCACCATGCCCGCCGGCCTGTCGATCGACGAGATCGCCGCCGAACAGAAGCTGCCCGTCGGGACCGACTACGCGCGCATCAAGGTGGAGATCCTGGTCCTGCACAGCCTCCTGCTGCGGTCCCTCGGGACCGGCGGCACACCGGCCGACGCCGACCTGAAGTCCATCTACGACCAGCTCGTCGCGGTCGGCGGCGTCCAGCCCGGCCAGGACTTCGCCACCTGGAAGAGCACGCTGCCCGCGGAGGACCAGCAGCTGGTCGCCGGCGTGGCCAAGGTGCGCGACCAGATCCAGGCGGTCGCCACCGACCTCGGGATCACCGTCAACCCGCGCTACGAGCCCTTCCAGGTGTCCGTGCTGCGGATCGACACCGAGACCATCAAGCGCGACCTGCTCACCACCGACTTCGGCGACTACGAGCCGCTGCCGGTGACGGACATGTCTTGAGCGTCCGGATCGTCCTGCTCGTCACCTCGCCACGGCTGCCGGCCGGACTCCTGACCGCGGAGGCATGGGACACGGTCCGGGCGCATCCGGTCTACACCGGCGCCGAGAGCACCCAGACCGCCGCACTGCGGGCGGCCGGCGTGCCGGTGACCGTCCTCGACACCGACGCCCAGGGGTTCCTCGACGTGATCGCCGGGCAGGCGGCCGCGGTCTGGCTCGCCGGGCCGCACGGCGACCTGTCGTTCGCCCGGCAGCTCGGTCTGCGGCTGGTCCGCGAACCCGGCCTGGCCGAGCTCGAGCAGATGTACGGCTCATGGGACCCACCCGGCGCCCGGCTGCTGGACGCCGTCGAGGTGATGGACCGGCTCGTCTCACCCGGCGGTGACCCGTGGAAGCGGCAGCAGAACCACCAGACGCTCGCTCCGTACCTGCTGGAGGAGAGCTACGAGGCGTACGACGCGATCATCGGCGGTGACCTCGGCGCGCTGCGCGAGGAACTCGGCGACGTACTGCTGCAGGTGGTGCTGCACGCCCGCCTCGCCGAGGAACGCGCCGAAAGCGACCGGTGGAGCATCGACGACGTCGCCGGCGATCTGGTCGACAAGATGATCCGGCGTAACCCGCACGTCTTCGCCGGTGAGCGGGTCGCCGACATCGAGGAGATCACCGCCAACTGGGAGCGGATCAAACGCGAGGAGAAGGCCCGCGACTCGGTTCTCGACGGGATCGCGCTCAGCCAGCCCGCCCTCGCCCTGGCCGCGAAGATCCTGCACCGGGTGGAACGCGCGGGTGTCGAGGTGCCCCTGCCGGACGGTGACGACCTCGGCGGTCTCCTGCTGCGGGTGGTCGCTGAGGCCCGGGCCGCCGGTCTCGACGCCGAGGCCGAGCTGCGGGCCGCCGCACTGGCCTTCGCCGACGCGGTACGTGCCGCCGAGAAAGCCGGTCGCCCCGGATAGCTCCGGCTGTCCCGCCTGTCCGCCCGGGTACCGATCAGCGGACCGTGCGGCTGCTCCCCATGCGAGCTTGAAAAAGGTTCAGTAGGTTTCACGGCATGCCGGAGTTCGTACCGCTTGCCGAGCGGATCGTCGATGCCCTACTGGAGAGCGACCCCGTTACCGCCTCCTACGCGGGTGACCACCGATTCGACGACCGACTGCCCGACCACTCGGCCGCCGCAGTGTCCGGGCGGGTCGCCATGCTGCGCGACGCCGGTGACGTGCTCAGCGGCGTCGACCCCGACGGCCTCGACCCCGAGGACCAGGTCGACCACGCCATCCTCACCGCCCGGGTCGAGCGGGACCTGTTCGAACTGACCGAGATCCGCGAACACGAGTGGAACCCGCTCGAGCACAACCCCGGCCCGCTGCTGCACGGACTGATGGCGCGGTCGTTCGCGCCGCTGGACGAGCGTCTGACCAGTCTCGCCGGCCGGCTCACCGCGATCCCCGACGCGCTGGCCACGGCCCGCGCGATGCTGCGCGACGTGCCCCGCGTCCACGCCGAGACGGCGGTCGGCCAGTTCGCCGGCACGGCCCGGCTGATCCGCGGCGAGCTGCCCGTGCTCCTCTCCCGCGAACCCGGCATGCGCTCGGTCGTCGAACCGGCCGCCGCCGCGGCACTGGCCGCGCTCGGCGAGTTCGACACCTGGCTGCGCAGCCGGCTGGAGGGCGGCGACCCGGGCCGCGACCCGCGCCTCGGGCGCCGTCTGTGGGAGGCGCGGCTCTGGCACACCCTCGACACGGAACTGCCGGCCGCCGAGGTCCTCAGCCGGGCATGGGCCAACCTCGACCGGGTCGGTACGGCGCTGCGCGAGACGGCTTCCGAACTGGCCGGCGGCCCGGCCGACGACGAGACGGTCCGCCGCGCCCTCGCCCGGATCGCCGAGAAGCATCCGGACAACACCACCATCGTCGGGCTTGCCAAGGGCACCATGGACGAGGCGACCGGGTTCGTACGGCAGCACGATCTGATGTCGCTGGTGGAGGACCCGTGTGTGATCGAGGAGATGCCGGAGTTCGCCCGCGGCGTCGCCGTCGCATACTGCGACCCGCCCGGCCCGCTCGAGACCGCCGACGTGCCCACCTTCTACTGCATCGCGCCGGCCCCCGCCGACTGGCCGGCCGAGCGGATCGCCAGCTTCTACCGCGAGTACAACGACGAGATGCTGCGCAACCTCACCGTCCACGAGGCGATGCCGGGCCACTTCCTGCAGCTAGCCCACTCCCGCCGCTTCCGGGCCGCGACCCGGGTGCGCGCCCTCAGCTGGTCGGGCCCGTTCGTGGAGGGGTGGGCGGTCTACGCCGAGGAGCTGATGGCCGGTTACGGCTTCGGCGGCCTGCCGGTACGGATGCAGCAGCTCAAGATGCAGCTACGGATGAGCCTCAACGCGATCATCGACCAGCTGACGCACTGCGAGGACCTGCCCGAGACCGAGGCGATGGAACTGATGACCGGTCGCGGGTTCCAGGAGGAGGGCGAGGCGGCCGGCAAGTGGCGGCGTGCCCTGCTCACGTCGACCCAGTTGTCCACCTACTTCGTGGGGTACACCGAGGTCGCGGCCATCGCGGCGGCCCGTCCGTTCGGCGCCACCCCGAAGGCCTGGCACGACGCCATGCTGGCGCACGGCTCACCTCCGCCCCGCCACCTGCGGACCCTCCTCGGCGTCTGATCCCGCCCCGCCTGGGGCGTCGACCTGCGCTGCCGCGCCATGCCCCGCCGCGGGACCGGTGTGGTGATGTGTGGTGGGGTTGCGCCGCTGGTCACCGCGAGGGCGTGGGTGCGGCGCTGTGTGGTGATGTGGGATGCGGAGCAGTCCGTAGGTCACCACGATCGAGGTGGGCGTTCGGCGGGACGGTGAAGTCGGATTCGTCGACCTCGGCGCGGTAGTCGGTCAGCGTCATCTCGACCGGGGCGCCGGCCACCGTGCCGGCGAAGGCGGCCACCGTGCCCTCGACCGTCACGCAGACCTCGAAGTCCGGTGCGGCGGACTGGTCGACGCCGCCCAGTTTCAGGCAGGAGGCGTGCCGTCCGGCGATCGTGGTCTCCCGCGGGGTGACGGCCATGTCCGGGTCGATCGCTGCGGACTCGAGCATGTCGAGGATCGCGGCGGGGGCGATCAGGCCCGTCGTGGCGGGCGGCCCCTCCTCGCCGTCCCGCCGGTCGGCGTCGGTGCAGGTGGTCCTCCCGGCGGTCCGGGTGCATCGGGTGGCGGCCTCCGGCGTGATGATCATGACGCCGGACGGGAACGTGAAGGCGATGCGGGACGGCTTCTGCGAGCGGGCCACCCGGGCGGCCTCGCCGCCGGCCAGCCGGTACGTGGCGGTCCAGCTCTGCCCGTCGGCCGCGGCCACCCGGTCGGCTGTCTCGGACACCAGGTCCCCGTCACCGGCACCGGCCGCGCTGGCCTGGTCGAGGTCGGTGCAGCCGGCGGTGCCGGCCACGGCCGCAACCGCCAGCAGCACCATCAGGGAAGCGGACCGCCGACGGCGCCGGGTGCCACGGAGCCGACCGGCGACCGCGGGGCGCCGGCGGCCGGAAAAGGCAACGAGTGGCTCGCCGGTACCGGGACCCGAGCGGCTCCACGGGTGTCCGGGTGCGTCGGCGGTACTGGGACCGCAGCGGCGGGAGGGGTCCCCGGGTGCTTCGGCGGTACTGGGGCTCGAGCGGCCGGAGGCGTCCCCGGGTGGCTCGGCGGTGGTGAGGGGCCGGCGGCGCCGTGGGTCGCCGGGTGGCTCGGCGGGGCCGGGGCTCATGCGGCGCGGGGTGGCGGGCACGGAGACCACCCTGACGCACCCGCGCAACCCCGCGCAATCGAGTATCCGTGGACCGGCGTCGATGATTTGAGGGCTTATGGCACGACAATTAACCGGCCGTAGGCCCCCTATTCACAGGGTCCTGCGGCCGGTTATCGGAATTCCATTTCCGCCCGGTTATCCGGCGGTCGCCGCCGTGGCGTCGGCCAGGACCTCCCGAGCGAGGGCGTCGGCAGCCGCCGCCTCGCGTCTGGCCTGCAACTGCAGGCGCAGGACGTACCGCCGGATGATCTTCGCCTGTCGTTCGTCCTGCTCGAAGATCGCCACCATCTCGGTGACCAGCGGCCCGCGCACCGGTACCTGCTGGCGGATCTGGGCCACCCGGTAGGCGATCGCCGGGAACTCGACGACCTCCTCGCCCAGCTGCAGCCGGAGCAGCATCTCCTCGCCGGGCCGCAGGTCGACGTCGCTGAAGTGGGCACGCACCGAGCGTTCGCTCAGGTCGTGCACCTGCCCGATGCGCTGCGGCTCGTCGGCGCGTACGAGCAGGATGCTCTCGCCGCCGCCCCCGCGCACGTAGTTGCGCAGCTGTTCGATCTCCGGCTCGCCGAGGAAGGTGACCTCGATCCGGTTCTCGTCGACCTTCAGCACGGTTCCGTGCTGCGAATACCGGCCGCGAGGTCCGGCCGGCCAGCGCAGAGTCACCACGGAACCGGCCGTGAATGCGACGTCGGACAGGGCGAGGGACAGCGTCACGGTGGTCTCGGTGACCCGGACCACGCGGACATCCGGGAGGCTTCGGCCCCCGTTGTCCAACTCGACACGCGACCCGTCGGCGGGAAACAGGCTACTGGTCATAGTGCCCACTGGTTCGGCAGGATCGCCGCAGGTTTGAGGTGATCCGGCAAGGCAGTTCACCGGCCGCGCGAACGCGTCATGGCCGGACTCGATACGCTCTGCGGTGTGGTCGGCCCGCAGGGTCGCGGACCGAAACTGTATTCGGACAAACGTTAGGGAGCGACACGACCAATGGCCACCATTGAAGCAATCGTCGCCCGCGAGATCCTCGATTCCCGGGGCAACCCGACCGTTGAGGTCGAGGTCGGCCTGGACGACGGTTCGGTCGGCCGCGCGGCGGTGCCGTCCGGCGCCTCCACCGGCGCGTTCGAGGCGCTCGAGCTCCGCGACGGCGACAAGGGCCGCTACCTCGGCAAGGGTGTCGAGAAGGCGGTCGCCAACATCGAGGAGCAGATCGTCGAGGAGCTCGTCGGTTACGAGGCCTCCGACCAGCGCCTGATCGACCAGAAGATGCTCGACATCGACGGCACCCCGGAGAAGTCGTCGCTCGGCGCGAACGCCATCCTCGGCGTGTCGCTCGCCGTGGCGAAGGCCGCCGCCGTCTCGGCCGAGCTGCCGCTGTTCCGCTACCTCGGTGGCCCGAACGCCGCGCTGCTGCCGGTGCCGATGATGAACATCCTCAACGGTGGCGCCCACGCCGACTCGAACGTCGACGTGCAGGAGTTCATGATCGCTCCGATCGGTGCGCCGACCTTCCGCGAGGCGGTCCGGTCCGGTGCCGAGGTCTACCACGCGCTCAAGTCGGTGCTGAAGAAGAAGGGCCTGTCCACCGGCCTCGGCGACGAGGGCGGCTTCGCGCCGAGCCTGCCGACCAACGCCGCGGCCCTGGACCTGATCGCCGAGGCCGTGCAGGCCGCCGGTTACACCCTGGGCAGCGACATCGTGCTGGCCATGGACGTCGCCGCGACCGAGTTCCACAAGGACGGGGCGTACGTCTTCGAGGGCTCCCCGAAGTCGACCGACGAGATGATCGCCTACTACGCCAAGCTGGCCGACGAGTACCCGATCGTCTCCATCGAGGACCCGCTGGGCGAGGACGACTGGGCCGGCTGGAGCGCGCTGACCGCTCAGCTCGGCGGTAAGATCCAGATCGTCGGCGACGACCTGTTCGTCACCAACCCGCAGCGCCTGGCCCGCGGCATCGCCGAGAGCGCCGCCAACGCCCTGCTGGTCAAGGTGAACCAGATCGGCTCGCTCACCGAGACGCTGGACGCCGTGGACCTGGCCCACCGGGCCGGCTTCAAGACGATGATGAGCCACCGGTCCGGCGAGACCGAGGACGTCACCATCGCGGACCTGGCCGTCGCGGTCGGTTCCGGCCAGATCAAGACCGGTGCCCCGGCGCGGTCCGACCGGGTCGCGAAGTACAACCAGCTCCTGCGCATCGAGGAGCAGCTGGAGAGCGCCGCCCGGTACGCCGGAGCGGGCGCGTTCCCGCGTTACCGGGTCGGCTGACGGCCCGGCGTCAGATCATCGAGTTGGTGACACCCGCTCCGGGAGGCATAGTTTCTCAGGGCGGGTGTCATGGATGACGGCTAGCGAGGGAGGGCGGAGATGACGGAACGCCGCACACCGAGCGGCCAGGGTCCGGCCCGTCGCCGCTCCGGGCGGGACAGTCGTGCCACCCCGCCTCGCAAGCGGACGGAGCCGTCCCGCACCAGGAGCGCCCGCCGCAGTTCCGCGGGCTCCACCGGCGGCTCGGCCGCCGAACGCACCGATGCTCCCCGGCCACGGGCGCTGACCGGCCGCGCCACCGTCCTCATCGCTCTCGTCGTCGTTCTGGCGCTCGCCTACACGTACCCCCTCCGGGTGTATCTGGAGCAGGAGTCCCAGATCGCCGAGATGGAGGCGGCGCTGGCCGCCCAGCGGGAGAAGATCGCCGAGTCGGCGAAGAAGCTCGAGAAGTGGAAGGACCCGGAGTACCTGCGCATCCAGGCCCGGGAACGATTCAACTACGTGCGGCCGGGCGAGACACCCCTCACCGTGGTGCCCGACGAGGGCGACGAGGCCGCGGCCGCCGAGCAGACCCCCGCCGCGCCCCCGGACCGGTGGTACGACACGCTGTGGAGCAGTGTCGAAGCCGCCAATGCAGAGCAGCCCGCCAACGCGAAGCCACAGGACTGATCCTTAACCGATGGAAGAACCCACACCCGCCGACCTCGACATCGTGGCGGCCCAGCTCGGCCGCCGTCCCCGCGGTACCCGGGGGATCGCGCACCGCTGCCCCTGCGGCAATCCCGACGTGGTGGAGACCTCCCCGCGCCTGGACGACGGCACGCCGTTCCCGACCCTGTTCTACCTGACGTGCCCGCACGCCACGGCCGCGTGCAGCCGGCTCGAGTCGGCGGGTGTGATGCGCGACATGCAGGAGCGTCTCAGCACCGATCCCGAGCTGGCGAAGAAGTATGCCGCCGCGCACCAGGACTATCTGGACCGTCGCACCGCGATCGAGGACGTGCCGGAGATCACGCACGTGTCCGCCGGTGGCATGCCGGACCGGGTGAAGTGCCTGCACGTCCATCTCGGGCACGCGCTGGCCGCCGGCCGGGGCATCAATCCGTTCGGTGACGAGGTACGCGACGCGATCGAGCCGTACTGGGCGGGCGGCCCCTGCGTCCGGATCGCGGCCGACGAGTGAGGATCCGTCGCGCGAGGACCGGGGACATCCGGGCGATCCGCTCCCTGGTGGACACGTACACCACCGACCGCAGGCTGCTCAGCAAGGCCACCGTCACGCTGTACGAGCAGGTGCAGGAGTTCTGGGTGGCGGAGTCGGAGGACGGCCGGGTGGCGGGCTGCGGCGCGCTGCACGTCATGTGGGAGGACCTTGCGGAGATCCGTACGGTCGCCGTCGACCCCGGCCTGCGCGGACAGAAGATCGGCCACCGGATCGTCTCAGCGCTCCTGGATCAGGCCCGTGAGCTGGGCGTTCGCCGGGTCTTCTGCCTCACCTTCGAGACCCGTTTCTTCGGGTCGTTCGGGTTCACCGAGATCGACGGGGCGGCCGTGCCGCACGGCGTCTACGAGCAGCTGCTGCGGTCGTACGACGAGGGTGTCGCCGAATTCCTGGACCTCGAACGGGTCAAGCCGAACACGCTGGGGAACACGAGAATGCTGCTGCACCTATGAGTACCCGGGTCGCCGCCATCGACTGCGGCACCAACGCCGTCCGGCTGCTGATCGCCGACGTGGCGGGGGACAAGCTGTCCGACGTGTCGCGGCGGATGGAGATCGTCCGGCTGGGTGAGGGTGTCGACCGGACCGGGATGCTCGCTCCCGCCGCGATCGAGCGGACCCGTAAGGCGCTGCTCGGCTATGCCGCCGAGATCGCCGAGCTGGGTGTCACCCGGGTGCGGATGTGCGCCACCTCGGCCAGCCGGGACGCCTCCAACGCCCAGGACTTCCGCGACATGGTCCGCGGTGTGCTGGGAGTCGACCCCGAGGTGATCACCGGGGCGCAGGAGGCGCAGCTCTCCTTCGACGGGGCGGTCCGCGGTCTCGACGCGCCGGAGCCCTATCTGGTCTACGACCTGGGTGGCGGCTCCACCGAGTTCGTCACCGGCACGGACACGGTCGAGCACGCCATCTCGATGGACATCGGCTGCGTCCGGATGACCGAGCGGCACCTGCACAGCGATCCGCCGGCGGCGGCGGAACTGGCGGCGGCGGAGGCGGACATCGTCGAGGCCGTCGACACGGCATTGGCGGCCGTCTCCGGGCGTTCGGCGCGGACGCTCGTCGGCCTGGCGGGAACGGTCACCACGGTCGCCGCTATCGCTCACCACCTCGAGGCGTACGACTCCGCGCGTATCCACCACAGCCGGGTCGACACCCCGACCGTCGCCCGGGTGACCGGCGAACTGCTGGCGATGACGGTCGCCGAGCGGCTGGCCCTGCCGGTGATGCATCCGGGGCGGGCCGATGTGATCGGTGCCGGTGCCCTCATCATGAAGATCATCAGCGAGCGCTCCGGCCACGACTTCGTGATCGCCTCGGAGCACGACATCCTCGACGGTATCGCGTTCGGCCTGGCCTGACCCGGTAACGCATCCCAGTGGGTACCACGCCGTTGACGGTACTTCGGATTGCGCAGTAGTGTGCTCAACGTGGATCCGACACAGCTTCTCAAGGGCGTGCTCGACCTGGCGGTCCTGGCCGTGCTCCGTGACGAGGACGGATACGGCTACGACATCCTGCGCCGCCTGCGTTCGGCCGGCCTGGAGGACGTCGGTGACGCCTCGGTCTACGGCACGTTGCGCCGCCTCTTCAACGGCGGCCTGCTGAACAGCTACGTGGTGCCCAGTGACGAGGGCCCGCACCGGAAGTACTACGCACTCAACGAGGCCGGTCGCGCCGAACTGCAGCGATCCGGCAAGGTGTGGCACGGGTTCGCATCGATCATGGAAGATCTGCTTCGCGAGCGGGGGAAGGCGTGAACCTCACGGCACAGGACGAGATCGCCGTCTACGTCGAGGGCGTCCGGCAGGCGCTCGGCGGGCTTCCGGACACGGTCCGGGACGAGCTTCTCGAAGACCTGCCCGAGCATCTTGCCGAGGTCCTCGCCGAGGGCGGCGGCTCGCTTCATGAGCGCCTCGGCCCACCGGACGCCTATGCGGCCGAGCTCAGCGCCAGCGCCGGATTCGTTCTCGGCCAGCCCGCCGAGGTGCCGGGTGAGCAGTCGCGCATCGCAGCGACCGCAGCGCGGCACCGGGCCCGGATCAACCGGGTGCTGCAGCGCGCCGACGAGCGGGCCGGGCCGGCCCTGGGCTATTCACGGGCGAGCGAGTTCCTGACCCTGCTGCGGCCCGCCTGGTGGGTGCTGCGGGGCTATCTGGCGGCGATGGCGGTGGCCTTCATGCTGCACGACCACGACACTCCGCTGGGCCTGCTGCCGCGGGCCGGCGGCGACGACTTCACCGCCATGTTCCTGCTCACTCTCGGGATTCTGGGCTCGATCTGGCTGGGACGCCAGGGCCGGCCGGCCGCGCGCTGGCCGCGGCGGCTGCTCCGGTTCGGCACCGCGTTCCTGGTGATCTTCGCGGTGGCGGGTTTCTTCGAGGTCGACTCGGCCGCCCAGCGGGACCGCTACTACGACCAGGTGAGCTACGTCGACCCCGGCAGTCCGTATTCCGACGTCCGCGACGTCTTCGTCTACGACGGTCAGGGCAAGCTCCTCGTCGGCGTGCAGCTCTACGACCAGAGTGGGCAGCCGATCCGGCTCGGGGACCCGAACTGCTGGGACGCCGAGGGCAACCCGGTGCCGATCGCCAACCCGGGCTATCCGTACTGCCCCGTCCTGGCGCCGTTCCAGTCGGCAGAACCGGCCGCCGCCCCGTCGGGCGAGCCGTCCACAGGTTCGTCCACAGGCCCGGCGGGCGACGGCGACAAGCAGCAGCCGGCTCCGGCCACTGCGCCGACCCCGGGCGGCTGACCACGGTCCGTCGTCGTGGGGTGCTTACGGGCTCCGCGACGACGTCCTGGTCGGAGCACTTCCGCCGGGCTCGCCGAGCGGCCGGAACGCGAGGGTGATGTGCTGGACCCGTGCAACCGTCCGACAGCTCACCGCGTACCCCCGAGGAAGTTGTCGCTCAGGCGGCCGGGACGGCCTCGCTGAGCGTGCTCGATGCCCGGATCGCGGATTGTTTCGCCTGCCCGCGTCTGGTCGAGTGGCGCACCGGCATCGCCCGCGTGAAACGCGCGTCGTTCCGGGACCAGGAGTACTGGGGCCGTCCGGTACCCGGCATGGGGCCGCCGGACGCCTCGATCGCGATTCTCGGCCTGGCGCCGGCCGCGCACGGCGGCAACCGCACCGGGCGGATCTTCACCGGCGACCGCTCCGGTGATGTGCTCTTCGCGGCCCTGCACCGGGCCGGCCTGGCGAACCAGCCGACCAGCGTCTCGGCCGACGACGGTCTGGCCCTGTGGCACACCCGGATCTTCGCGGCGGTGCGCTGCGCCCCGCCGGACAACAAACCACTGCCCGAGGAGCGCGACACCTGCGCACCCTGGTTCCGCCGCGAACTCGAACTGGTCCGGCCCACCCTGCGGGTGGTGGTCGCGCTCGGTGCGTTCGCGTGGGCCGCGTGGTGGCCCGCGATGGCCGCTGCCTACCGTGTCCGGCCACCGGTGCCGCGCCCGAAATTCGGGCACGGTGCCCAGGTCAGCGTGCCCGGAGCGCCCGTTCTGCTCGGCTGTTTCCACGTCAGCCAGCAGAACACCTTCACCGGGCGGCTGACCCCGGCGATGCTCGACGAGGTGTTCAGCCGTGCGAAGGATCTGGCGGGCCTGGCATGATGCGAGCGCCGACAATCCCCGAGTCACGGATCTGAGCCCGCAATGGACTTCGCAGCACTGCGCCGATGGTGGCCCCTCGCCGCCGTCCTCGGACTGCTCTTCGTGATCTCGCTGGCCGCCACCCGGTCCGCGCCCCAGCTGGACCAGATCGAGCCGGATGCGACCCCCACCACCCGCCCGCCCCTGCTGCCGCCCGAGCCGTCCGTGAACCCCTCCCTCGAGAACACGGTCCCGGAGGCGGCGCAGGGCCTGCCCGAGTGGGTCGGCACCGCCACGCTTGTGGTCCTCATTGTCGGTGCCTTGCTGATGGTGGGCGGCCTGACCTGGGCGCTGATGCGCGACTACCTGCGCCGCCGTCCGGCCCGCACCGGCCGGCATCAGCCCCGCCGGGCCGCGCAGACCGCCGACGACCTGGTCGCGGCGCTCGACGCGGGTCTGGAGGAACTGTCCGACACCGACCGTGACCCGCGCCGGGCGGTCATCGCCTGCTGGGTGCGGCTGGAGGACGCGGCCGCCGCGGCCGGAACCCCTCGGCACCCGGGCGACAGCCCCACCGACTACGTCGGACGGCTGCTCGCCGAACAGCGGGTCGACGCGGCTGTGCTAGCGGCCCTGCTCGCGGTCTACCGTGAGGCGCGATACGCGACCCACACCGTCGACGACCAGATGCGCCAGCAGGCCCGGTCCGCCCTGGAACGGCTGCGCGCCGACCTGGGCGCCGCCCGGAGCGGGGCACCGGCATGAGCGACGGCGGACTCGACGACCTCTTCGACATCGCCGAGGGCCAGCCACGGACCGAGGAGCCGGAGTCCGTCGCCAAGCGACGCTCCATCGCCTTCACGCTGGCCGCCAACGCCCTGGTCATCGGCCTGGTCACCGTAGTCGTCACGGCTGGGCTGCGCGCGCTGGACACCAGCATCTCGCTGCTCCTGCTGGTCTCCCTGCTGATCGGTCTGCGGCTGGTCATCCACGCCGTGACGGTGGTGGCCCCGCCGCCCGCTCCGCGGCTGCGTTCGCGGATCGGATCGGGTACCCCGCCGACCGCCGACGCGCTCCGGGCCGCCGTGCGCCGCTGGGAACAGAACCTGGACCGGGCGCACTCGGATCCCGATCTGTATGCGCGTAACGTTCTGCCGGTGCTCGCGGAACTGACCGACGAACGGTTGCGCCTGCGGCACGGCATCACCCGGGCCAGTGACCCGCGCCGGGCCCGGGAACTCCTCGGCGACGACCTGTGGTCGGCGCTGTCCGGCCCGGGCCGGCGCGCGCTCAAGGCCCGCGACGTCGAGACTTATCTAGATGCCATGGAACGACTGTGAGAGAACGACTGTGAGAAAGGTGCGCCGGTGACGCAGGCTCTTCCCCCGTACGAGGTCGGGCGGCTGGCCGGGGCGGTCCTCGACTCGGTCGGCTCCGTTGTGGTGGGCAAGCGGGACTCGCTGGAACTGGTGCTGGCCGGCATCCTGGCCGGCGGCCACGTGCTGCTGGAGGACATGCCGGGCCTGGGCAAGACTCTGACCGCCCGGTGCTTCGCGCAGGCGCTCGGACTCGACTTCCGGCGGCTCCAGTTCACCCCCGACCTGCTGCCCGCCGACGTGACCGGATCCTTCCTCTACGACCAGCGCAAGGGCGACTTCGCCTTCCGGGCCGGCCCGGTGTTCACCAACATGCTGCTGGCCGACGAGATCAACCGGACGCCGCCGAAGACCCAGGCCGCCCTGCTCGAGGCGATGCAGGAGAAGCAGGTCTCGGTGGAGGGCGTCACGTACCGGCTGGACCCTCCGTTCCACGTGATCGCGACAGCCAACCCGATCGAGTACGAGGGAACGTACCCGCTGCCCGAGGCGCAGCTGGACCGTTTCATGCTGCGGGTGTCGTTCGGGTACCCGACGGCCGAGGAGGAGTGGTCGGTCCTGCAGCGCCGGATGTCGCGGCGCCAGGAGGAGTCCAGCCTGACCCCGGTGGTGGACGGCCGCACGCTCCAGCTGATGCAGGCCGCGCTGGAGACGGTCGCGGTCGAGGACTCGATCGGCCGCTACATCGTGGCGCTCGCGTCGGCGACCCGGGAGCACGGTGCGGTGCTGGTCGGCTCCTCGCCCCGTGGCTCGCTCGCGTTGCTCCTGCTGGCTCGGGCCCGCGCCGCGATGGCCGGCCGGGACTACGTGGTGCCCGAGGACGTGAAGGACGTGGCGATTCCCGCCCTGGCCCACCGGATAACGCTACGGCCGGAGATGTGGCTGCGCCAGGTGAATCCGTCCTTCGTGGTCCAGGAGGTGCTCACCGCGGTGCCCGCCCCGGCCAGTGGGGCGCTTCCGACGTACGCCCGGCATGACTGACCTGCTGCGCCTCCGCCCGGCCGTGCCCGCTGCGGGCACGGCCGACCCGCAGTCCGGTCCGATCTGGGCGCCCACCCGGGCGCTCGGCCGGTCGGTGCTGCTCACCGGCCTGCTCCTGCTGCTCGGCGTGGCGCTGGGCCGGGTCGATCTGGTGCTGCTCGCGGCGCCGTTCGCGATCGGCGCCGCGATCAACCTGCGCCGCATCCCGTCGGCCGCCCCCGAGATCACCATCAGCGCCGACGAGTCACACCTGGTCGAGGGCGGCGAGGTGGCGGCCGGTCTGACCGTCGCCAATCCGGACGCGCTCGACTACGACCTGGTGGTGGTCCGTACCCGGACCTCGTCCTGGTTGCGCCTCGAGCACTCGGATCGGCCGTTCGCGCTGACCGTGGGGGCCGACGGCTGGGCCACGATCGACCTGCCCGGTGAAGCACTGCGCTGGGGCCGGCAGGACGTCGGCCCGGCCGCGGCCCGCGCCGCGGCGTGCGGTGGCCTGCTGGCCTGCCGCCCGATCGTCACTCCGGCACAGGGCGTCCGGGTGTACCCGATCACCGAGCCGTTCAAGGCGGTCGAGGTGATGCCGGCCGCGGCCGGACTGGTCGGCGCGCATCGCTCGCGGCGTCCCGGTGAGGGCGGGGAGCTGGCCGGGGTCCGGCAGTTCGCGCCCGGTGACCGGCTGCGCCGGATCGACTGGCGGGTCTCGCTGCGGACCCGTGACCTGCACGTCGCCTCCACCCTGTCGGACCGGGACGCCGAGGTGCTGCTCCTGCTCGACGTACTGGGCGAGATCGGCCTCTCCGGCGGTGTCCGCGGTGGCTCGTCGGTGCTGGACACCACGGTCCGCTCGGCGGCCGCGATCGCCGAGCACTATCTGCACCGGGGCGACCGGGTCTCACTGCTGGAGTACGGCGCGAGCGGCCGGCGGCTGCGTCCCGCGTCCGGTCGCCGGCAGTACCTGACCGTCCTCGAGTGGCTGCTCGACGTCCGTCCGGACCCGGCCGCCACCGAGCAGTACGAGCATGTCCTCGGCGCGCACCAGGTCTCCTCGTCGGCGCTGGTGGTGGTGCTCACCCCGCTGGTCGACCCACGGGCCGCGGACATGCTGGCCCAGCTCACCCAGTCCGGCCGCTACGTGGTCGCGGTCGACACGCTTCCGGCGGAGGCCGCCCCACCGGTGAAGAACCAGTGGACCCCGCTGGCCACCCGGTTGTGGCGGATCGAGCGGGAGAACGTCCTGGGCCGGTTGCGCGAGCACGGTGTGCCGGTGGTGGCGTGGGCCGGGGCGGGCAGCCTCGACCTGGTGCTGCGCGACGTGGCCCGGCTGGCCTCGGTTCCGAGAGGGCGCTGACATGCTGACCGGAATGAGCACACGCGCCGAGCGGTGGCGGAAGGCGGCCGGGCGGGCCACCGCGGTGCCGTTCACCGTCCGCTGCGGCGTCCTTTTCACCGGCCTGCTCGCGGTCGGCGTGGCGTGGCCGGCCGAGCTGCTGTCCAGCCCGCGGATCATGGCGGTGGTGCTGGGCCTGGTGATCTGGCCGGCGCTGGCTCCGCGGGGCCGGGGCGGCACGGCCGCGGCGCTCGCCGCGATCGCCGGTTGGTTGATCGACACCGCCGGGTACGGCTCGCCGGTCGAGCTTTGGCGGGTGCTGGCCCTTGCCGGACTGCTTTATCTGGCGCACACCCTGACGGCGCTGGCGGCTGTGCTGCCGTACGACGCGATGGTCAACTTCGAGGTCCCGGCGCTCTGGCTGGGCCGCGCCATGCTGGTCGTACTGATCTCGGCGGTCGTCATCGTCCTGGCGCTCGGCCTGACCGCTGACCTGGGCGGCGATGCCTTCCAGCTGGCCACTCTCGTCGGTCTCGTGGCAGCGACGGCTGTGACAATGGTCCTATCACGTATGGCCCGACGCGAGTGAATTCCGAGTGTTTCGTCACTTGACTTCAGCCGTTGTGATCGTCACAGAACGGCGCATGGGATGCCTTCCGCGCGCGACAATAGGGCTGTGAATCCGCCGCGCATAGTCGTCGTAGGAGCAGGTCACGTCGGGCTTTACGCCGCCCTCCGCCTGTCCAAGAAGCTGAACCGCAACCGGGCCGAGATCGTCGTGATCGACCCTGTTCCTCACATGACTTACCAGCCGTTCCTGCCTGAGGCAGCGGCCGGTAACATTTCGCCGCGACACGCCGTGGTGCCGCTGCGTCGGGAGCTGAAGAAGTGCCGCATCGTCTCCGGTGAGGTGACCCGGGTCGAGCACGCGCGCAAGACCGTGACCGTCCAGCCGATCGACGGCCCCGCCTACGAGATGGAGTACGACCACATCATCGTGGCGCCCGGCTCGGTCTCGCGGACGCTGCCCATCCCCGGTCTCAAGGAGCGGGGTATCGGCCTCAAGACCATCGGTGAGGCCATCTACCTGCGTAACCACATCCTCGACCGCCTGGACGTCGCCGCCGCGACGCCCGACGAGGAGGTGCGCAAGGCGTCCCTGAACTTCGTGTTCGTCGGTGGTGGCTTCGCCGGCATCGAGGCGCTCGCCGAGATGCAGGACGTCGTCGCGGACGCTCTGAAGTACTACCCGGAGCTGGACCCGAAGGAGGTCCACTTCATTCTGGTCGAGGCCAGCAACCGGATCCTGCCGGAGGTCGGCCCCGAGATGGGCGCCTACACCGCCCGCCAGCTCGCCGGCCGTGGTGTCGACCTGCGGCTGAGCACCTTCCTGCAGTCCTGCGTCGACGGCCGGATCGTGCTCTCCGACGGTGACACGTTCCGCGCCGAGACGCTGGTCTGGACGGCCGGCGTCAAGCCGTCGCCGATGCTGGACAGCACCGATCTTCCCCGGGGTCCGAAGGGCCACGTCAACTGCCTGCCGACCCTTCAGGTAGCGGACAGCGAGACCGGTGAGGTGTGGGACGGTGCCTGGTCCGCGGGCGACTGCGCCCAGGTCCCCGACCTGACGAACCCCGGTGGCTGGTGCTCGCCGAGCGCCCAGCACGCGGTCCGCCAGGCCAAGGTGCTAGCCGACAACATCGCCCAGGTGATCCTCGGCGGCGCGCCGAAGGAGTACCGGCACAAGCACGTCGGTGGCGTCGCGGGTCTCGGCCTCAACAAGGGCGTCGCGCACGTTTACGGTGTCAAGGTCAAGGGTTACCCGGCGTGGATCATGCACCGGACATATCACGTGAGCAGGATCCCGTCGTTCAACCGCAAGGTCCGGGTCCTCGCCGACTGGACGCTTGCGCTGTTCCTGAAGCGCGAGACTGTTGCGCTCGGTCAGTTGCATCGTCCGCGTGAGGAGTTCACCGAGGTGACCCCTGCCGTGGAGCTGCCCCCGGAGAAGAAGGTGGCCGCCGGGTCCCGCTGATCCGGGCAATGCCGTTTCCACTGCCCGGTCGGCACCGGTTACGGTGTTCGCAGGCCGCCCGGGTGGTGGAATGGCAGACACGGCCGCCTTAAAAGCGGCTGCCCAAAAGGCGTGCGGGTTCGAGACCCGCCCCGGGCACCAGCGCCGAACGGTCGCGGCAGCTCCGCCGCGACCGTGATCACATTCACACATGCTCTGAGCTGCACCGGAAGGTCTCATTTTCAGGCTGCTCACAGCTTGGTGGTACGGCGCCGACGGCAGGTACGGCTTACCCTTGAGCACAGGCGGCATAGCGTCGCCACTCCAAGGGAGGCTGGAAACAGTGAAGACATCTAACCCGGTGCTCTCGCGCCTCGGCCAGGCGGCCGAGCGGGAGCGAGCGGCCGGGTACGGGCCATACGGGCCGGCCGCGCAGCCGGGTTACGGTCAGCCCGCCTATGGCGATCCCTACCCCACAGCGACGGGCTACCCCTCCGCTCCTCCGGCCGTGGCGCCGATGACGGTCGACGACGTCGTCGTCAAGACTGTCACGCTGCTCGGCATCACGGGTGCCTCCGCCGCGGCCGCGTGGATGCTCATCCCGAACGCGCTGGTCGGCCCGGCCTGGATCGGTGCGGCACTCACCGGCCTGGTCCTCGGCCTGGTCATCTCGTTCATGCGGGTGGCCAACCCGGCTCTCGTGATCGCGTACGCCCTCATCGAGGGCGTGTTCGTCGGCATGGTCAGCAAGTTCTTCCAGGACATCATGGGCTACCAGGGCATCGTCCTGCAGGCCGTGATCGCCACGTTCGGCGTCTTCTTCGTGATGGCGGGCCTCTACCGGGCACGCGTCATCCGGGCGACGCCGAAGTTCGTCCGCGGAATGATCGCCATCATGGCCGGTCTTTTCGCGGTCATGCTGATCAACTTCGTGCTGGCGATGTTCAACGTCGAGACCGGCCTGCGGTCCAACGGCGCTCTGGGCATCGGCTTCAGCCTGATCTGCATCGTGGTCGCCTCGTTGAGCTTCATCCTGAACTTCAACGAGATCGAGGAGGGCGTGCGGATGGGTCTGCCGCGCCGTTACTCCTGGACCGCGGCGTTCGGCATCCTGGTCGGCCTTGTCTGGCTCTACATCGAAATCCTCCGCCTGCTGAGCTTCTTCCAAGGCGGCGACGACTGACGGTTCGTCCGTCGTCACCGGCAACGCCCGGCCCGTCTCCCCACGGACCGGGCGTTGTCCCCGAACCGAAGCGAACCCGCCCGGCGCCTCACGCGCCGGGCGGGTTCGCCATTTCCAGGCGGCGCCGCCGTTTCCGGCCGGGTTCGTCGTTTCGAGGCGGCGCCGTTGTTTTCCGGCCGGGTTCGTCGTTTCCCGGGCGGTTTGCTGTCTGCCTCGGGCCGGTCCGCCTCCGGCCGGGTGGTCAGCTCCCGCATGCCGCTTTGCAAGAGCGCCGCCGTTTCCCGGCCGGGTCTGCCGTTTCCCGAGCGGGTATCGTCGCCGGGTGCCCGACTTCGCCGCCTCCATCGAGCGTCTGCTGACCCAGATCCATCACTGGGACGAGCGCCGGTGGCGTGCTTCCGCGCCGGCCGCGCCGGTGACCCGTTCGCAGCAGGTGCGCGACCTCGTGCAGCACCTCGCCGACCTGGGCGCCGAGGCCGAGAAGCGTCCGGCGCGCCCGGTACCGCACATCCACGACCTGGTGCTTCGCGACCAGCTCCGGGTCCTCGCCGACGACCTCCTGGCCGCCGCACCCTCGGCCGACCTCCTGGACCGCGCCACCACCGCGGTTGACGAGGTCCGCAGGAAAATCTGAATCCCTTTACGGTACGGAAGGAACAGTCCAGCCGAACCACCCCGTTCCGGACTACCGCGCGCCGCAGGTGGCCGCACCGGCCCCGACGCGGCCGCCGGGCTCATGCGGCAGTCACTCGCACGTCCTGAGCGAACTGAACTCCTGGCGCGAATCGAGCCGTGGCTCACCACGCTGCAAGTTGGCGCCCGGCCTACGTGGTGCGAAGCGGTGTGGACAGGACCGTAGGTCACCGCGCTGCGGAAATGGTGCGGGCCCGGCACGTGGTGCGACGTGCCGGGCCCGTGCCGGTGGGGAGAGATCAGCTGAGGCGTTCGATGATCAGGGCCATGCCCTGACCGCCGCCGACGCACATGGTCTCCAGGCCGATCGACTTGTCGTGCCAGTCGAGCGAGTTGAGCAGGGTGCCGGTGATCCGGGCGCCGGTCATGCCGAACGGGTGGCCGACCGCGATGGCGCCGCCGTTCACGTTCAGCTTCTCCAGCGGGATGCCCAGGTCCTTGTACGAGGGGATCACCTGGGCGGCGAACGCCTCGTTGATCTCGACCAGGTCGACGTCGCCGATGCTCATGCCGGCCCGCTTGAGGGCCTGCTTCGACGCCTCGACCGGGCCGAGGCCCATGATCTCCGGCGACAGGGCGGTGACACCGGTGGAGATGATCCGGGCGAGCGGCGTGATGCCCAGCTCCCGGGCCTTGGTGTCACTCATGATGACCAGGGCGGCGGCGCCGTCGTTGAGCGGGCAGCAGTTGCCGGCGGTGACCCGGCCGTCCTCCCGGAAGACCGGCTTGAGCTGGGAGACCGCGTCGAGGGTGACGCCGGGACGGGGGCCGTCGTCCTTCGACACGACCGTGCCGTCGGGCAGGGTGACCGGCGTGATCTCGCGATCCCAGAAGCCGTTGGCGATGGCCTTCTCGGCGAGGTTCTGGCTGCGTACGCCGAACTCGTCCATCTCTTCGCGGGTGACGTTCTTGATCTGGGCGAGGTTCTCGGCGGTGTAGCCCATCCCGATGTAGATGTCCGGGAGCAGACCGTCCTCGCGCGGGTCGTGCCAGGTGGTGCCGTTCTTCGCGGAGGCGATGGTGCGGGCCTCGGCCTCGGCGAAGGCCGGGTTGTGCCAGGGGCCGACCAGTTCCTGTGCGGCGCTGGGCAGGCCGTCGGAGCTGCCGCGCGCGAATCGGGAGACGGTCTCGACACCGGCCGAGACGAAGATGTCGCCCTCACCGGCCTTGATGGCGTGGAAGGCCATCCGGGTGGTCTGCAGCGAGGACGAGCAGTACCGCGTGACGGTGGCGCCGGGCAGGCCGTCCAGGGCGAGCTTGGTGGCGACCACGCGGGCCATGTTGAAGCCCTGTTCGCCGCCGGGCAGACCGCAGCCGAGGTAGAGGTCCTCGATGAGGGTGCGGTCGAGTTGCGGCACCTTGTTCAGGGCGGCGTCGACGATCGTGGTGGCTAGGTCGTCGGGGCGCAGATCCTTCAGCGAGCCCTTGTGGGCGCGGCCGATCGGGGAGCGGGCAGTGGCGACGATGACAGCTTCCGGCATGCGCCCAGTTTACTCATCAGTAACATGGTCGGAAGCGCGAATTTGTCACACGCCGTGAAAATACCCAACGTCAGACGCCGGACATCGCGGCTTTCGCGACCGCCGGATAGAGGGCGTGAGCCCAGACCCGGTAACCGTCGGCGGACGGGTGGAAGCCGTCGTAGCAGAGGGTGCCCGCGTCGGCGCGGAACACCGCGCCCGTCTCGGCGGCCAGGTCGACCACCACGCCGCCGGCGTCGGTCACCGCCTTGGCCTGGGCTTTTGCCAGCCGCCGGCCGATCAGCCCGGCGATCTGCCGCAGCGGGGGTGCCAGCGAACGGGCGGCACCGAGGTCGGGACAGGTCCCGACGACCACCTGGACACCGGCCGAACGCAACCGGCGGACGGCCTGTCCCAGGTGCCCGGCCGAGTCGTCCGCACCGCGCCCGGAAGCCGCGTCGTACGAGCCGATCAGGATCACCGCCACGTCCGGACGGTCGCCGAGCAGCGCGCGGGCCACCTGCGTGGCGAGGTCGGTGGATCGCGAACCGGCCACCCCGACGCTGGACAGCAGCACGTGCCGCTGCCCGCTTCCGGGAGAGCCGTCGGCGAGCAGCCGCGCCAGCTGACCACCGACGGTGTCGGACAGCCACTCCACGCCCACCCCGACCGCGGCCGAGTCGCCGAGCAGTACCAGTCGCAGCTGCGGCGCGCTCTGCGGGCCCATCGACGTACGCAGTGCCAGGCCCATGGTGGGTTTGGCGTAACGCCTCGCTTTCGCGGCAAGCATCTCGCCGGCGATCAGCGCGACTCCGCCCACCGCCCCGGCCAGCAGGCTCGTGGCCGCGGCCCTGGTCAGTCCTTCCGGCAGCCCGGCCATGTCCCGCCTCCCTGCATCAGCCGACCTGATGATCCTCTGGCGTATACCCTACGGCCCCACCTCCGGGGTCACCGCTGGGAACGGGGGCCGCGGTCGCTGGCCGTGCACTGAACCAGCGGTAACGCCGCATCCGAGCCCACCGGCCCGCCGGTGCCACTTCGGTGCCCGGTGCGCGGACCGCCTCGTCGGCCGCCTCGGTCAGTTCACGGACGTCCTCGGCGACCGGCAGCGCTGCACGGTCGTCGGTGCCGAGCACGGCCATCACCGTCGGCATCATCACGGCCGCTGCCCTGGCGTACCCCTCGGCGGAGGGGTGGAAACGATCCTCGCTGTACATCCGTGCCGGGTGGGCCTCGAACATCGGGCCGAGCAGGTTGCCGATGGAGACCGTGCGCCCGCCCGCCTCGACCACCGCGACGGTCTGGGCGGCGGCCAGCTGACGGCTCCACCGCCGGGCCAGCCAGCGCAGCGGCGGCTTGATCGGCTGGATGGCGCCGAGGTCGGGACAGGTGCCGACGACCACGCGGCAGCCGGCGGCGCGCAGCCGGCGCACCGCGTCACCCAGGTGACGGACGGCCGCGTCGCGCGCCGAGACGTGCGTGACGTCGTTGCCGCCGATCAGGATGATCGCCAGGTCCGGTTGGTACTCGAGCGCGGCGTCCACCTGGTACGGCAGCCAGGCCGAGACGCTGCCGACCACGGCCAGCCGGTGCAGGCGGACCGGGCGGCGCAGGCGGCGCGAGATGCCGGTGGCGAACAGGGCGCCGGGGGTCTCGCGAGGGCGGTGCACGCCGTACCCGGCGGCCGTCGAGTCACCCAGGATCACCAGGTTGAGCGGCCTGCCGCCGAATTTCGCGCCGTAGACACCGTCGCCGCGCGGCGGTGGCGCCTCGGCCATCGGGATCACCCGGCGCGCCTCGGAGGCCTGATGCCACAACAGCCCGGCCGAGACGGCGGTCACCCCCGCGGCTGCTGTGGTGACCCGGCCGGCGGTTTTGATCCACCGCCACCGGGCATCGGTCACATCGATGCTGCTCATAGTCTCCCTCGCTGTCGCTCGAAGGGAACCAGCCGGCTGACCATGATCGGCGGGTGCGGTCGGAATTCGAGGCTAACTCGCGATGGCGAGAGGCAATCATGGCGCACCCAAGTCATGCTTGAGTGGCGGAGAGGGGAACAGAGATGGCCAAAACGTTGAAACGTGCTGCAGCGTTCACCGCGCTCGCCCGTGCGCTGACGGCGGGCAGCCGGGGCGGGCCGTCGCTCGCGCAGCGGCTCGGCGCGCTGCCTCGGATGATCAAAGCGAGTTCCCGGGGGGAGTACGACGGGGGCATGCGCCTCGCGCTGATGGCGGCCGCCACGGCGTACGTGGTGTCCCCGATCGACGTCGTCCCCGAGGCCTTCCTCTGGGTGTTCGGGCTCGTCGACGACGCGGTCGCGGTCACCTGGCTGGCCGGCGCGGTGCTCGCCGAGACCGAACGGTTCCTGGAGTGGGAGAGGACTCGGCCCCACATGGTCGTAAAGTAAAGCGTGCGCTATTACGACAACGTAGTCGAGATCATCGGCAACACCCCGCTGGTCCGATTGAACAGCGTGACCAAAGGCATCAGCGCCACCGTGCTGGCCAAGGTCGAGTACTTGAACCCCGGCGGCTCGGTCAAGGACCGGATCGCGCTGCGGATGGTGCAGGACGCCGAGAAGGCGGGCCTGCTCAAGCCGGGCGGCACGATCGTCGAGCCGACCAGCGGCAACACCGGCGTCGGGCTGGCCCTGGTGGCCCAGCAACGCGGTTACAAGTGCGTCTTCGTGTGCCCCGACAAGGTCAGCGAGGACAAACAGAACGTGCTCCGGGCGTACGGCGCGGAGGTGGTGGTCTGCCCGACCGCCGTCGCGCCGGAGGACCCGCGTTCCTACTACAACGTGTCCGACCAGCTGACCCGGGACATCCCCGGTGCCTGGAAACCCGACCAGTACAGCAACCCGGCCAACCCGCGCTCCCACTACGAGGACACCGGCCCCGAGCTCTGGGATCAGACCGGCGGGAAGATCACCCACTTCGTGACGGGCGTAGGTACCGGCGGCACGATCAGCGGCGTCGGCCGCTACCTCAAGGAGCAGGGGCCGGTGCGGATCATCGGCGCCGACCCGGAGGGTTCGGTCTACTCCGGCGGTACCGGGCGTCCCTACCTGGTCGAGGGCGTGGGCGAGGACTTCTGGCCCACGGCGTACGACCGGGAGGTCACCGACGAGGTGATCGAGGTGAGCGACTCGGACTCGTTCGAGATGACCCGCCGCCTCGCCCGGGAGGAGGGCCTGCTCGTCGGCGGTTCCTGCGGGATGGCCGTGGTGGCCGCGCTCGAGGTGGCTCGCAAGGCCGGTCCCGACGACGTCATCGTGGTGCTGCTGCCGGACGGCGGCCGTGGCTACCTGTCGAAGATCTTCAACGACAGATGGATGGCGCGGTACGGCTTCCTGCGCACCCAGGAGGGCACGCCCACCGTGGCCGACGCCCTGGCCGGCAAGGGTACCGAGATCCCGCCGCTGATCCACGTGCACCCGACCGAGACGGTGCGCGACGCCATCGACTACATGCGGGAGTACGGCGTGAGCCAGCTCCCGGTCCTCAAGGCCGAGCCACCGGTGGTGACCGGCGAGGTGGCCGGCTCCATCTCGGAGAAGGCGCTGCTGGACGCGCTCTTCACCGGCCAGGCCCACCTGCACGACACCATCGAGCGGCACATGGGCGACCCACTGCCGATGATCGGTGGCGGCGAGCCGGTGGCCGAGGCGGTCGTCCTGCTGGAGAAGTCGGACGCCGCGATGGTCCTCGTCGACGGCAAGCCCGCCGGCGTACTGACGAGGCAGGACCTGCTGGCGCATCTGAGCTAGCGCCTTCAGGAAGTCAGGTGTGCCACCTGCTGCCAGTCGGGGTCGGGCGTGACGGTGATCCGGACACGCCCGTCCCGCCAGCCGGCGGTCAGGGGCTTCAGCACGTCGGCGGCGACCGGGCTGTCGGCGTACAGGTGCGTCGTGCGGACCCCGTCGGTGGTCTCGTGGGCCACCAGGACCATGCCGTCAGCGTGCGCGGCGACATGGTCCTCGAGGGCGTGCAGCGCGGGCATCGTCTCCCGGGCCGGGAACCCGTTCTCGTCCCGGGCCCGGTACGGCAACGTCCATCCGGATGTGCAGGTCGTGCTCGGGCCAGCGGGCCGGCCGGAGCCGGGTCTGCGCCATCGCGAGGATCGGTTTCCCGGACCGCATCTGCGCGAAGGCCGGATGCCAGACCTCCACGTCCACCCAGTCTCGCTCGTCGTCGTGCTCGGCGCGGAACCGCAGGTCGGCCAGGTCCAGGTCATGACCGCCGATCGAGAGGCGGGCGGAGTCCAGCGCGTCGGGCCGCCCCTGCCGGGCGGCCGCGTATCCGAAGGTCTCGTCCGGTGGTGGTCCGGCCCGCCGCCAGCGTTCGGCGAGGGACCGTAGCTCCGCCGAACCGCCGGAGCTGACCACCAGCAGGTGCCGGCTCGAGGTGCCGGCGGCGAACTCCCAGTGCAGATCGGGGTGGATCGCCGAGACCAGGCCGGCGATCTCCTCGATGAGGCCGTCGTCGGGCGCCCCTTCGATCATCTTCTCGGCGCGCGGCCGGGCGGCCGCCCACCAGGCCCAGAAGGCCGCGATCGCGGCCGCCGGTTCGGACTTCTGCCGCCTCTTGACGATCACGGTCGGAAGGTGGTACTGCGTGGGTGACGGACCGGCAAGGTACATGGATCGTCACGGATAGTTGCCGCAATCGCACAGACAGTCCGATCGACTGATGGCCGACTGGGGTTGTATGTGTCGTGACGGAGCTACGAGCCACTCCCGGACGAAGGGGTAAGGGAATGGTCGACGTCGACGAGGCGGCGCCCGCCGACATCGTGGACCGCCTGTTGTGGCGGGACGCGCAGCACATGCTTGGCCGCCATGTGGCGGCCGGCGCCGACGGCAAATGCGTCTGGTGCGGATGGCGCTGGCCGTGTTCGGCCCGCCGCCTGGCCGAACGCGCCGACGCGGTCGCCCGCCGGCCGTGGCGCGAGGCCTGGACGCTGCGGCACGACCTGAACAGCATGCGCGCCCTGCCCGGGAGACGGGCCGGTGTGGACGAGATCGGTACCCGATACACCGGTGCCGGCCCGTACCACCGCAACGACGACCACCGGAGGTATGAGGTCTGACCCGACGACCACGACGTCACCGACACGCTTGACCGTCCCCCGGCAAGTACGGCTTCCCGGCCCGGTCGACGTCGACCAGCGGTGACACCGGCGCGCCCCGCCAGCGCACCGGTATCCCGCGCCCAGACCCGTCCTTGAACCGGATCCCAGATCGGCACGCCTCCGCTGATCGAGCGCCTCCGGCCAGGCGCATCCGGTTCGGACGGGGCGGTGGGCGGGAGCACGTGATCACAGGTTCCCCCGCATTCACTCGATCACGTGCTCCCGCTCAACCAGCAGGTCACGGAAGGCCCGTCGCGCACCCCGCGGCGGGCCTTCCGTGGTCTCACAACGGATGCGTGTAGCGCAGCTGCTTCAGCGGATGATCGTTGACCGGGGCCACCCGGGTCTCGCCGTCCGGCGTCCAGCCGCCCTTCTCGTAGAAGCGGCGCGCCACCGGATTGTCCGCGAGCACCCACAGCACGGCCCGTTCGGCGCCGAACCCGGCCAGCTGCTCCAACGCGTTGATCATCAGGATCCGGCCGATGCCGGTACCGGCGCGCGGCGGATCGAGGTGGATCGCGTACAACTCGGCGGCACCGGGGGTCTCACTCGGGCCGACATAGGTGAACCCGGCCAGCTCGCCGTCCGCCTCGGCGACGGTCATCCGGTGCGTGTCCCGCTCCCACTTCCACCGCTCCTCCCACCAGGCACCCAGCGCCTCCGGACCGCGCGCGGCGAACGTCTCGGCCGGCAGCAGCCCGGCGTATGCGGCGGCACGGGAACGGTGATGCAGCGCGCCGACCGCGAACAGGTCGGCGTCGTCGACGGGGCGAAGCGAAACGGTCATGGCATCAGAGAACCAGGCTCACGCCGTCGGCCGGCGGGCGGGCACGGTCACCCGCGCCAAGTCCTCGGCGATCACCACCGGGCCGTCGAACTCCTTGCGCGCCTCCTCCAGGAAGCGGTCCGGTTCCGGATAGCGTTGCGAGAAATGCGTCAGGACGAGTAGCTGTACGCCACACTCGCGCGCGACCATGGCGGCCTGACCCGCCGTCAGATGCCCCACCTGAGCGGCCAGCTCCGCGTCCTCGGACAGGAACGTCGACTCGATCACCAGCATGTCCACACCCCGGGCCAGCTCGAACACGCTGTCACACAGGCCGGTGTCCATGACGAAGGCGAAACTCTGGCCGGGCCGGGCCACACTCACCTGCTCAAGGGTCACGTCACCGAGGCGGCCGGTGCGCTGCAACTCGCCGACGGCCGGGCCGCTGACGCCGTACTCGGCCAGCAGCGCCGGCACGATCCGCCTCGAGTCCGGTTCGACCAGGCGATAGCCGTACGTCTCGATGGGGTGCCGCAGCGGCAGAGCGGTGAGCCGCCCCGCGGACGTCTCCACCGCGAAACCGGCGCCCACCGGACCCGGAACGATGTCCGCGTTGTCCCAGTAGCTGGTGGCATGCCGGAGCCGGTCGTAGAACTCCTGCCCGCCGGCCGGGTAGTGGACATGCACCGGATGCGGCACCCGGTCCAGGGAGATGCGCTGCAGGACTCCGGGCAGGCCGAGACTGTGGTCGCCGTGGAAGTGGGTGATGCAGATCCGGCGGATCGGGGTGACCGGGAGGCCGGCCATCAGCAGCTGGCGCTGGGTGCCCTCGCCCGGGTCGAAGAGGATCACCTCGTCGTCCCAGCGGAGCAGGTAACCGTTGTGGTTGCGGTGCCGGGTCGGCACCTGACTCGCCGAACCGAGAATCGCCAGCTCACGCATCTCGGACCTCCCCGGGAAATAAAGCGACCCCTGGGGACTTCCGCGCTCGCGATGCGAACGTGGTCCGGTCGGACAAGGCCGGATCCCCAGGGGTCGGGTAGCTGTCTGGTATTCGCCGCAACCGCTGCCACACGGTCTCGACTGTCTTCAAGAGCTGAAGACCCTGAATCTGGTTGCTGTCAAGCAGGTTCACTCGGCAGCGACCAGCCAAGCTGTCAAGGACAGCGGCTAGCGGACAGCCACCTCACGAGTCCCGATGCTATACAACTTCGGACCACCTCCCTTCACGTGTACGGCCACGTTATCCAGCCGCCGGAGGGAGCGCCAATGATTTTGAATCACTACAGCCGAGGGAATACCTGCGGCGAATCGTTGGGACTCTCCACCACGAGCGAGGCCGGCCCGACGATCTCCGGATCCGGGACGCCGACGATGTCCTCGTCCTTGCCGTCGTACTTGAACCGGTTGAGCACGTGCCGCATCGCGTTCAGCCGGGCCCGCTTCTTGTCGTTGCTCTTCACCACCGTCCACGGGGCGTCCGCGGTGTCGGTCCAGAAAAACATCGCCTCCTTGGCCTCCGTGTAGTCGTCCCACCGGTCCAGCGACTTCAGGTCCATCGGTGAGAGCTTCCACTGCCGGACCGGGTCGACCTGCCGGATCGCGAACCGGGTCCGCTGCTCACCCTGGGTGACCGAGAACCAGAACTTCACCAGGTGGATCCCCGACCGGACCAGCATCCGCTCCAGCTCCGGGGTCTGGCGGAGGAACTCCAGGTACTCCTTGCGGTCGCAGAAGCCCATCACCCGCTCGACGCCGGCCCGGTTGTACCAGGACCGGTCGAACAGCACGATCTCGCCACCGGCCGGCAGATGCTTGATGTAGCGCTGGTAGAACCACTGGGTGCTCTCGCGCTGGTTCGGCTTCTCCAGGGCCACGACCCGGGCGCCCCGCGGGTTCAGATGCTCCATGAACCGCTTGATCGTGCCGCCCTTGCCGGCCGCGTCCCGGCCCTCGAACAGGATCAGCAGCCGCTGACCGGTGTCCTTGCACCAGTTCTGCAGCTTCAGCAGCTCGATCTGCAGCAGGCGCTTGTCATGGTCGTAGTCCGCGCGGGACATGCGCTCGTCGTACGGGTAGTCCTCGCGCCACGTGTCGACCGGTTCGCCGTCGGCATTCAGCAGCTGAGGGTCGTCGTCCTCGTCGTCGACGACCCGGTAGCCGGACAGCTCGGCGATCGGGCCGGAGTAGGGCTGGGTGGCCGCAAGGTCGTGCTCGGGTTGCATGGCAACGATTCATACCCGCCAGGACCGGGACCACAACCGACTCGATCAGAACACTCGCCGAACTTTTCGCCGGCGCGCCGCCTTCGCCAGAGTGGGCACCTCGGCCAGCGTCTCGCGCCCGACCTGTTCCTGCCGGCCGTAGAGCACCCCGAAATGGAAATTGTTCTCACCCAGCTCGCGCAGCACCTCACGGGCGATGTTCGAATCCTGGTAGGCGCCCAGCCCGTCCTGCAGCGCGGTCAACGCCTTGACCAGGCGCTTCGTGGACTTGCCCGCATCCGGCGCGATCAGCTCGATCGCGTAACGCGCCTGTTTGAAGCCCTTCCGCGAGTCGTGGATCTCCTCCTCCACCCCGCTGTCCAGCGCCTCGTCCAGTTTCCGGTCCGCCTTCGCCAGGACCTGGCGGGCCCGCTCGACCGGATCCGGGATCTCCAGCTTGCGCGTGGCGACCATTTCGTCGATGCGGTCCAGCAGAGTCAGGTACCGGTCCGAGTCGAGAGCCGCCACCAGATCGGCGCGGCCGCTCTCGATCCGGTCCTCCAGATGGGCACGGATCCGCTCGGCGGCCGGAGCGAACTCGTCGCCCGCATCAGTCACCAGCCCGAGCAGCTTCTCCTCCAGGACCTGCGGGTCACGGACCGCGCCGAGCACCGCGGCCAGCCAGCGCAACTCGTCACGCAGATCCGACTCCGGGAACGACCGCTTGTACGTCTTCAAGGTGCTCCGCAGCCGCCGGGTCGCCACCCGCATCTGATGCACGGCCCGGGGCTCGCCACGACGGGCCGCGGGGTCGTGGCCCACGATGGCGTCGCGCTGCTCACGGGCGTACCGCAGAACGGGGTTGACCTTGCCCTTGGTCGTGCCCTTGTCGAGGGAGGCCAGCCGGCCGGCCAGCGCGCGCGCCACCTTCGACGGGCCCTCCGCCGGGCGGGCGCCGGCCTCGAACAGCCGCCGCTCCACCTCGTCGAGCACCGCGGTGTCGCCGTCGACCAGCTCGACCTCGATCTCCTGCCAGGTGCTCTCCTCGCCCTGCGACTCGGCGCGGACCTGATCCTGCGCCACCAGCGCCAGGGTCCGGCCGTCGGCGTCGCGCAGCGGCGTCTCCACCCGGTGTGTCCGCAGCCGGGCGACCGGCCCCAGCGGGCGACGCCGCACGATTGCCCGGACCACGGCGACCAGCTCGTCCGGAACCGTGTCCCCGTCGGCGGGCAGCCGATGCTCGGTACGCCCGGAACCGTCCCCTGGCGTCTTCAGATGCCACCCGGCGTCGTTACCACCGCTGCGCCGCCGAAGAGTCCGCCGGTTTCTCATCAGGCGGAGGTCCTCGGTGTCGAAGTAGGTGGCATCGAGATCGTGGATCTCGGCATCGTCGGCGCCGGCGACTGCTCCGGCGCCGACCAGGTCGGGAAGTTCGAACGTCGCGGGGACGTCGTATTTGCGCTCGGTCTCGGTGGCGATCTCCACCTGTACATGGTGCCTGCCAGGAGGCCCTGTGCACAGCGGTGTCTCAGGTTCGGCTGTCATGGTGGTGGCCCGGCCGGCGCCATCCCGGTGGCCCGGCCAGCGAAATGGAGTGCTGCATGGAGAAGTCTGAACGCCGCCAGATCCCTCTCGCCGTCTCACTCGCCGGCCTGCGCCTCATCGGCGCCGGCGCGGTCCTCGGCCTGGCACTCGCGGTGCCTTCCGCTCCCGCGCAGGCCGACCCGCCCCGCCCGCCGGCCACCACCCAGTCCGACGACGCACCGGAGAGCTGAGGCCGGCTCCGCCGCGAGTCACAGCCGCGCGTCGTCGCGATTGTGCAGGTAAAGGGCACGGGCGTAATTCGCGGTCGCCGCGTTGTAGTACATAGTGGCGAGACCGACGTGGAAACTGTTGTTGGTCAGCGCGTTCTTCGCGTTGGCCGACGCGGACCAGCGGATCTCGGCATCGGTGGTGCTGATGCCGCGCCGTTCGCAGCGCAGTCTGTTCATCTCCTTGCCGGTCCGCCACATGTCGAGCGCGGCCTCGGCCTCACGCATCATCGCGCGCGCCTGCTGAAGCAGAGACTCGGCAAGATCCCAGGCCGCCCGCTCCTCATCGTTGTGGTGGTAGATCGGGGACATCGTGCACCTCCCGCTGGCTCGATTTCGAGTCTGAGCGGGATTTCAGGACATGTCGATTTTTTTCGATCGGCAGCGTGAAATCTGGGCTGCCGACTTGCCACCAGCCACCCCACCTGATCAACCCCTCCGTAGCCGAGAATGATCCGAATGCTGGAAGAGTTGCGCATCAGGGTCGACCGGTGCCGGGCAGCCGCGATCGGGTCCGGTCTGGCGGTCGAGATCGGGCCACCACTCGCCCTGCCGGAGGCTCCCGAGGCCGCGCCGCCGGCCGCCGTCGCCGCGTACCGGCTGTTCGAATGGGTCGACGGTCCGCTCTTCCGGTTCGACTGCCCCGACGAGCTGCGCTCGATCGAGGGATGGCGGGCACGTCCCGACATCGAGATGCTCCGGCCCGCGCCGATCGACCTCGGCTGGGAGATGCGGTCGTGGCGGTCCCGGACAGAAGGCCGCCTCGGCGTACGAGGTGGCGAGACCATCTCCCTCGACCCGGTCGACGGCGACGTGTACTACGTCGAGGACTGGATGTGGTTCCAGGAGAACATCGACTGGGAAGCCGTCGAGGACGTCCACCACCCGATCGCGCCGGACGCGGTCACCTTCTTCACCGAGTGGGTCTTCGGGCCGCGCTACCCCGAGCTGGTCTCGCTCGTGCTCGGTCCCGGCATGCTCGAACACCGCATCCGGAAGGGCCGGGACAAGGGCGAACTCACCGACGCCTGGCTGCGCCTGCTTCAGCGGGCAGATCTCCTCCCGGATCTCACGGCACCGGGCCGGGGGAGGTGACCGATCCCGGCCTCCAGGCGGTCATGTAGGGGGAGGACGCCGACAACCCCGGGAGCGAGCCGTGCCGGACCATCTGAAGGACCTGTTCGACCGAGCGCTGGACGACGAGCCGTCGTTGCCCGACGGGGACTTCGCCCGGCAGGTGATGGCTCAGGGCAGAGGCATCCGCCGGCGGCGCCACGGCCTGCTGGCCGGCGGCGCCATGGCGGCCGCTGCAGTCGCCGTCGTGGCGGCGCTCGGCCTCACCCCGGCACCCACCGGTCCGCCGCCATGGATCCCGGAGGCCCTGGCGCTGGTGGCGCAGACGGAGCCGCAGTGCACCTGGCCGGCGTCCGACAACGCCACCGATGTCTGGATCTCCCTGCGGCCGGACAGCTCCGAACAGCAACACGACGCCCTCCGGGACGCTCTGCACGCCGATCCGCTCGTCCGGAACGTGCGCTTCGACAGCCGGGAAGTCGTGTACGAGAGGCTGAAACAACTGTGGAGTGACAGCCCCGACTTCGTCGCCGCCATCGACCCGTCGTCGGTGACCGACTCGTTCCGGCTGAAACTGACGGGACCGGCGGAGTACTCGAAGATCGTTGCCGGGTACGCCGGCCGTCCCGGCGTCGCATACGTCGCCGGCGGAGTGTGCCCGTGAGCCGGCGAACGGCGGACACCGCGTCGTCCCGGCCCCGCTGGAGCCTGACCAGGCGGACGGACCGGGCCGTACGCGACGAGGAGTTCACCGCGTTCGTGGCCGCCGCGACACCACGGCTGCGGCGTACCGCGTACCTGATGTGCCGGGATTGGCACCTGGCGCAGGACCTCACCCAGCTGACCCTGGCCCGGATGTACTCGTCGTGGGCGCGGATCGGTCGTACCGCGGACCTGGAGGCGTACAGCCGCCGGGTGCTGATGAACGCCGTCTTCGATCAGCGCAAACGTCGCAGCAGTGCCGAGGTGGTGTCCGCCGACCTGCCGGACCGCCCCGGCCACCCGGCGGAGCAGGCCGCGGAACTGCACGTCACGCTGATGCGTGCGCTGTCCACCCTGCCGCTGCGGGACAGGGCCATCGTGGTGCTGCGGCACTGGGAGGACCACAGCGTCGAGACGGTCGCCGAGATCCTGGGCGTCTCCGTCTCGGTGGTGAAGATGCAGAGCATGCGGGCGCTGGCCCGCTTGCGGGACCTGCTGGGCGAGGACTTCGCCCGGCAGTGACCGCCCGGTCAGGTGCACCCGGTCAAGGGTGGCCAGGCGGTCTCGGCGATCTCTCCTCGCCATTGTCACGGGGCGGGACTCTCGGAGTGTTTGATGCCGCCGGGAGTGGAAGGCTACCGCCGCTGTTTATGCCGACCCGCCGTTGTTGCGTCGGCTGACCGAGCCGCTGACCGAAGACTTCGGTTCGGTGACCGCTCCGGTCAAGGCGGACGGCGATGCCAGGTAAGCGAGGCGACCGGGTGGCGCCACCCGGACGGGTGGGAAGCGACCACGGAGGCCGCCAAGGGGTGGGAGCAGCTGTGCCAGACAGCACGATCCAACACTGGGGAGGCCTGGATTGTTCTCACCGAGCGGCCCGCCGCGCCGGAGAACCCGGCGCGGCAGCACCGCCTCCGCGGAGCCTTGGCCACCCGCGAAGTCGGCGGGAGGCGGCTGGATCAATGGCAGTACGAGGTGACCTCAGGAGGTCGCATCTGGTACTGCCCGGATCCTGATCGTCGGATCGTCTGGGTGGTGGAGGCGAGCCCCTCTCACCCGAAGGCGACCGAAAAGTCAGCCGGCGGTCCTGGCGACGCCGATGGGGCACGTCATGCCGTTCGGGCCGTGGTTGCAGCAGCCATACGGGTTCTTCACGTCGGACAGGTACTGCTGGTGGTTGCGGATCCCGTCTGAGCTCGTGCATTCCGTGGCATTCATAGATGCAGAACGGTGCGGAGCGCGTCGTCAACGGCTGTGAGCTCGGGCCTGGTGAGATGACCGATCAACTCGCCGAGTCGTTCGGGGTCGACGGCGGCGGTCTGCTCGACCAGGACATAGGTGTTCTTGCCTTGAACCTCGATCTCTGGGCGGAAGCTGGTCGGTCGTGCGCTGGTGGACGTGGGCGCGACGAGCCATGTGGACAGCGGCAGGAGGTCCGACTGAACGACGACCGCGTAGCGATTTCCGCGCTGCTCATGACCGCGCGCATCGCGCGGTGCTTTCAGCCGGTACACATCACCCCGCACGGAGCGAATCCATGTCCGCCAGCACCGCGCGTGCTTCGGCGCGGTCCTCGGGGTCAGCGGCCACCGCTTCGGCCTCGGCTCGGATTTGCTCCTCACGCCGGGTGCGCCAGGCCGCAAGGATTGCCTCGCGGATGACCTGCGACCGATCACGATCGCCCGAAGTGAGGTCGGCCAGCGCCTGGTCGACGGCATCGTCTGCACGAAACGTAATCGTTGACATAAGACAAAGTGTATGACGCGGCGCGTGGGTAGCCAAGTCACCGTAAGGCCGGACAGGCCGCAGAGCCGGAGCCCAGCGGCCTGTCGTGGTGCGAGTCCAGACGTCAGGCGCCGCTCTTGGCGACGCCGATCGGGCAGGTCATCCCGTTCGGGCCGTGGTTGCAGTAGCCATACGGGTTCTTCACGTCGGACAGGTACTGCTGGTGATGGTCCTCGGCGTAGTAGTACCTGGTGAGCGGCTTGATCTCGGTCGTGATGGTGCCGCGGCCGGCTGCCGTCACCACCGGCTGGAAGGCGTCTCGAGAGGCCGCCGCGGCGGCCGCCTGGGCGTCCGTGGTGGTGTAGATCGCCGAGCGGTACTGCGTGCCGACGTCGTTGCCCTGGCGCATGCCCTGGGTGGGGTCGTGGTTCTCCCAGAACGCCTTCAGCAGGTCCTCGTAACTGATCTTGGCAGGGTCGTGAACGACCTGGACCACCTCGGTGTGCCCGGTCGTGCCCCTGCAGGTCTCCTCGTACGTGGGGTTCGCGGTGAAGCCGCCGGCGTAACCGGCCGAGGTGGAGTACACCCCGGGCAGGCGCCAGAAGATCCGCTCGGCGCCCCAGAAGCAGCCCATCCCGAAGACCGCTACCTCGAGGCCGGCCGGCCAGGGGCCCTTCAACGGGGTGCCCAGCACGGTGTGGGTGGCGGCGACCGGCATCTCGGCGTCGCGGCCGGGTGCGGCGGTGTCGGCGGTGGGCAGGTCGAACTTCTTGTGCCGCAGGAACACGGTCACTCCCTTCGTCCGCTCTCTGCAACGCTGAGACGAAGGTATTCCTTACCGATGGTGCCGGCGATCGACGCGGCCTCGTCGTCGCTGTCGTACTTGTGGCGGGGCCAGAAGAAGCCGCGCAGGCCGTCGCCCTTGGTGCGGGGGACCACATGGGTGTGCAGGTGCGGCACCGACTGGGAGACGATGTTGTTCATGGCGACGAAGGTGCCCTGGGCTCCGAGCGCGGCGGGCACGGCCGCTGAGATCAGCTGGACGAAGCGGAAGTAGTCCGGCAGGAGGTCGGCGTCCAGCGAGGGCAGCGTGACTATGTGCGGGCGTGGGATCACCAGGACGTGACCCTTGAAGACCGGGCGGATGTCGAGGAAAGCGATGCCGGCCGGCGAGGCCGCCACCGTGAACGCCGGAACGGAACCCGAAACGATGCCGCAGAACACGCAGTCCGCCATCAGGTGAGACTAGCCTTGCGCAACATGACGGCTAACAGCTACGGGTTCGACACCCTCGCCATCCACGCCGGCCAGGAGCCGGATCCGCGGACCGGCGCGGTGGTGCCGCCCATCTATCAGACGAGCACCTACGCCCAGGACGCCGTCGGCGCCCCCCGCCTGGGTTACGAGTACAGCCGATCCGGCAACCCGACCCGGGACGCTCTGCAGGAGTGCCTGGCCGCGATCGAGGGCGGGCAGCGTGGGCTGGCCTTCGCCAGCGGCCTTGCGGCCGAGGACACCCTTCTGCGTACGGTGTGCCGGCCCGGCGACCACGTGGTCATCCCGAACGACGCGTACGGCGGCACGTTCCGCCTGTTCAGCAAGGTGGCCGAGCGGTGGGGCCTGGACTGGACGGCGGCCCCGCTCGACGACATCGACGCGGTGCGGGCGGCCTTCCGGCCCGGTCACACCCGGATGATCTGGTCCGAGACGCCGACCAACCCGCTGCTCAACGTCAACGACGTCGCTCAGCTGGCCGGTCTCGCCCACGAGTACGACGCGATGCTCGCGGTGGACAACACGTTCGCCTCGCCGTACCTGCAGCAGCCGATCACCCTCGGCGCCGATGTGGTGATCCACTCGACCACCAAGTATCTGGGTGGGCACTCGGACGTGGTGGGTGGTGCGCTGATCACCGCGGACGCCGGGCTCGGCGACGAGCTGGCCTTCCATCAGAACGCGATGGGCGGCGTCAACGGTCCGTTCGACGCGTGGCTGACGCTCCGGGGGATCAAGACCTTGGGCGTACGGATGGACCGGCACTGCGACAACGCCGAGCGGATCGTCGGCTACCTGCGTGAGCACCCGGCCGTCGCGAGCGTTCTCTACCCGGGCCTGGACACCCACCCCGGTCACGAGGTCGCGGCGAAGCAGATGAGCCGGTTCGGCGGCATGGTGTCGTTCCGCGCGGCCGGCGGCCCGGACGCGGCGATCGCCATCTGCAACCGGGCGAAGCTCTTCGTGCTCGCCGAGTCGCTCGGTGGCGTCGAGTCGCTGATCGAGCACCCGGGCCAGATGACACATCTGTCGGCTGCGGGCTCAGCGCTTGAGGTTCCCGCCGATCTCGTGAGACTGTCTGTCGGCATCGAAACCGTTGACGATCTGCTCGCCGACCTCGAGCAGGCCCTCGGATAAGACCGACGCTGGAGATACTGCGCGATGGAATCGACGACCTGGGTGGGCGCAACCGCCAAACAGATCTCCCGTGCGGTGCGACGTGGAGACGCGACCGCCACCCAGGTCGTGGCCGACCATCTGGAGCAGATCGCCATCTCCGACCCGGCGCTGGGCGCGTTCCGCGTGGTCCGCGGCGTCGAGGCGATCACCGAGGCGGAGAAGGTCGACGACCAGGAGGACCTGGCGAACCTTCCGCTGGCCGGCGTGCCGGTGGCGGTGAAGGAGAACACCGCGGTGGCCGGCCTGCCGACGTGGCACGGTTCGGCTGCCGCGCGTACCCCCGAGGTCGCCGAGGAGGACCACGAGGTGGTCCGGCGGCTGCGCGGGGCCGGCGCGGTGGTCGTCGGGGTGACCCGGATGCCGGAGATGGGTCTGTGGGCCGTCACCGACGACGAGGACGGCCCGACGCGCAACCCGTGGGACCTGGACCGGACCCCGGGCGGCTCGTCCGGTGGTTCGGCCGCCGCGGTGGCGGCCGGTCTGGTGCCGATCGCGCAGGGCAACGACGGGCTCGGCTCGATCCGGATTCCGGCGGCCTGCTGCGGCCTGGTCGGGCTGAAGCCGGGCCGCGGCGTCGTGCCGGTCGACTTCGGCGACAAGGACTGGTTCGGCCTGGTGGAGAACGGTGTGCTCACCACCACGGTGGCCGACGCCGTGCTCGGTTTCTCGGTGCTGGCCGGCCTGACCCCGCCGAAACTGGTCGAGCCCTCGAAACTGCGGATCGGCGTGTCGGTGCGTTCCCCGGCCGTCGGCGTCAGACCGGACGAGCCGAACGTCTCGGCAGTCGCCAAGGCGTCGAAACTGCTTGTCGAGGCGGGGCACGACACCGTCACCGCGGATCCGGTCTACCCGGCCGGTGTGGCTCTCGGCGTGCTGGCGACCTGGTTCGCCGGGGCGTACAAGAACTCCGAAGGTCTGCCCTTGGAGCGGCTGCAGCCGCGCACCCGCCGCCACATCGCTCTCGGCCGGGCCATGACGCGGGCCGGGCTGGTCCGAGAGAAACAGCGGGCGGCCTGGCGGGAGCGGTCCATCCAGTTCTTCGCCGACAGGTCGATCGATCTGCTGCTCACCCCGGCGCTGGCCACCGCCCCGCCGCCGGCCGTGCAGTACTCGGCGTCGCCGTGGCGCAAGAACATGTGGGCCAACGCGTCGTACGCGCCCTATGCGGCGCCGTGGAACTACGCCGGGCTGCCCGCGATCGTGATCCCGGTCGGTTTCCGGCCGGACGGTCTGCCGCTTGCCGTGCAGCTGGTCGGCCCGCCCGGCTCCGAACTGCTGATGCTCTCGGTGGCCGGTCAGTTCGAGGTCGCCAATCCCTGGCAGCGGCACGCACTGGTGTAACGGGCGCCATGGGCCGGGGTGATGACCGGGTGGCACGATAGGTGCTCATGACCGCTGCTGGGACACCGCTCGACCTTCTCACCCTCGCCGACGTCGAGGCCGCCCGCGACCTGCTAGCCGGGGTGGTGAAGGAGACGCCGCTGATCCCGTCCCGGCCGCTCAGTGAGATCACCGGGGTGCCGGTGTGGCTCAAGTGCGAGAACCAGCAGCGGGCCGGGTCGTACAAGGTGCGTGGGGCGTACACCCGGATCTCCCGCCTGTCGGCCACCGAGCGGGCCCGGGGTGTGGTCGCGGCCAGCGCCGGCAACCACGCCCAGGGGGTGGCGCTCGCGGCCGGTCTGCTCGGCGCCCGCGCCACCGTCTTCATGCCGGAGGGCGCACCGCTGCCCAAGGTCTCGGCCACCAAGGGGTACGGCGCGGCGGTCGAGTATGCCGGGACCAGCGTGGACGACGCGCTGGAGGCGGCGAACGACTTCGCCCGTACGACCGGTGCGGTGTTGATCCACCCGTTCGACCACCCGGACGTGATCGCCGGGCAGGGCACCGTGGCACTGGAGATCCTGGCGCAGTGCCCGGAGGCGACGACGATCGTGACCGCGGTCGGCGGCGGTGGGCTGATCTCCGGGCTGGCGGTCGCGGCCAAGGCGTTGCGGCCGGACATCCGGATCGTCGGCGTGCAGGCGAGCGGCGCGGCCGCGTACCCGCTGTCGCTCGCGGCCGGAGCCCCGCGGAAGCTGGAGTCGTGCGCGACCATCGCGGACGGCATCGCCGTGCTGCGGCCCGGTGATCTGACATTCGCGCATGTCGCGAAGCTCGTCGACGAGGTCGTCACGGTGAGCGACGAGGATCTGTCGGCGGCGTTGCTGGTGCTGCTGGAGCGGCACAAGTCGGTGGTCGAGCCGGCCGGTGCGGCGGCTGCGGCGGCCCTGCTGACCGGCGCCTACGTGCCGCATGCCGGCCCGGTGGTGGCGATCCTGTCCGGCGGCAACATCGACCCGATGCTGTTGCTGCGGGTGATCGAACACGGGCTGGCGTCGGCGGGGCGGTTCCTGCGGCTGGCGGTGCGCTGCACGGACCGGCCTGGTCAGCTGGCCCGGCTGCTGCGGGAGATCGCCGAGCACCGGGCGAACGTCGTCGACGTGAACCATTCCCGGCAGAGCCCGCGGCTCAGTTTCGGTGAGGTGGAGGTGGCGCTGTCGGTGGAGACCCGTGGCCCGGCCCACTCGTCGGCGCTGATCAAGGCGCTGCGGGACGCGGGTTACCGGGTGGCCCTGCTGGCCGACACGACGCCCTGACCTGTTCCGTCAGGGGCGAGTTCCTCCATGAGGCGGGCCCACGGCTCCCTCATGGGCGAGCCGGCGTCTCTCGTGCGGCGAGCCGGCTCTCTCCTGCGGCGAGCCGGCTCTCTCGTGGGGCGAGCCGGCGTCTCTCATGAAGCGAGCCCACAGCGATCGGCCGCGGGCTCGCTCATCAGGCGGGGATCAGCCCTCGAACGGGCCGAACTCGACCACGGTGACCTTGATGTCCGCGCCACTGGGCGCCGCGTAGGTGACCGTCTGGCCGGGGCGGGAGCCGAGGATGGCCTGGCCGAGCGCCGACTCCGGGCTGTAGACCTTGAGCTTGGTGGTGGAGGCGATCTCCCGGGAGCCCAGCAGGAACGTCTCGGTGTCGCTCTGGTCGTCGTCGAAGTAGATCGTCACGACCGAGCCGGGCCCCACCGAGTCGGCGGCCTTGATCTCGCCGACCTCCGAGTTCCGCAGGAACTCCTTCAAGTAGAGGATGCGGCCTTCCTGGCGACTCTGCTCCTCACGCGCCGCGTGGTAGCCGCCGTTCTCCCGGAGGTCACCCTCTTCGCGCCGGGCGTTGATCTCCGCCGCTATCGCCGGGCGATTGGCGATCAACTCGTCGAGCTCGGCCTGCAGCCGGTCGTAAGCGTCCTGGGAGAGCCAGGTCTTCGGCGCCTCGGAACTGGACACGGTCGATCTCCTTGCTGGAACTGGGCAGTGTTGAAACATGCCGCCCTCACCGGAGGCATGCTGAACGCAGCGAATTACCAAGCTTACCAGCGGTATGCGGGCCGTCCGGAAGCTGAATTGTTGTCGGATTTCAACGCCGGACGGATCTCAGCCGGACGGATCTCGGCCGGACGGATCTCGGCCGGACGCTGTCAGTCCGCGGCGCGGCAACCCATCACGTCACCGACGGAGCCCCGGCGTTCGGTCGGCACCGACTCGCGCACCTCGACCGAGCCGCCACCGTCCGGTGCCGGGACCGTCACCGCCTTGCGGCCGACCTCGAAACCGTCGTAATCCCGGGCCCGCACCATGCACATCGCGGCACCGCCCTCCGGCACCCGCACCCGGAACTCGACCACCATCTCGGCGTCCGACGGGTCGTCCCATCCGATGATGTCAGCGGTGTAGTCGGTCTGGCCGAACTTCTCGTAGTAGGCATAGGTGAGGCCGGCCAGGCCCAGCCCGAAGACCACCGTGGCGACGATCGGCACGAGACGACGGCGCCCGCTTGCACGGCGCCGGCCGTACCGGCCGGGCGGGAAGACGGGGGCTGTGGCGTGCGTCTCGCTCACCTGACCACCTCTCGTGCGTTTGTTGTCGGGGGGATCGGCCAGAATGGCAGGGTTCCATCTTCGCAGCCGATCCCGGCCCGCCCGCGGCAGGCCTGGTCGAGAGGATCTCAACAACCGTGGCCGAGCAATTGCGTCTCATGACCGTGCACGCGCACCCCGACGACGAGTCGAGCAAGGGTGCCGCCACCATGGCGAAATACGTCGCCGAGGGCGTCCAGGTGCTCGTCGCGACCTGTACCGGCGGGGAGCGTGGCAGTGTCCTGAACCCCAAGATGGACCGGCCCGAGGTGCTGGCCGACATCACCAACATCCGTCGCGCCGAGATGGACCGGGCGCGCGAGATCCTCGGTGTCGACCAGGCCTGGCTCGGATTCGTCGACTCGGGCTTGCCCGAGGGCGACCCGCTGCCCCCGCTGCCCGAGGGTTGCTTCGGGCTGCAGGACCCGCAGGAGGCGGCGAAACCGCTGATCAAGCTGATCCGTGAGTTCCGGCCGCACGTCATGACGACGTATGACGAGAACGGCGGTTACCCGCACCCCGACCACATCATGTGCCACAAGGTCTCGGTGGTCGCGTTCGACCAGGCCGGCGACCCGGACCTCTACCCGGAGCTGGGTGAGCCGTGGCAGCCGCTGAAGCTGTACTACAACTCCGGCTGGACCCGGGCCCGGATGCTGGCCCTGCACGAGGGGATGCTGGCGGCGGGGCTCGAGTCGCCGTACGCGGAGTGGCTGGAGAAGTGGTCCGACCGGGACGACCGGGGTGACAAGATCACCACCCGGGTCGAGTGCGGGGAGTACTTCAGCGTGCGTGACGACGCTCTGCGGGCGCACGCGACCCAGGTGGACCCGGACGGGTTCTGGTTCCACATCCCGCTGGAGATGCAGCAGAAGGTGTGGCCGACCGAGGACTTCGAGCTGGCCCGCTCACTCGTCGACAGCCCGCAGCCGGAATCCGACCTGTTCGCGGGCATCCGGGAGAAGGTCGACACCTACTGAAGCAGTACGCTGGCGGCGTGGACATCTTGGCCGTCAACAACTTCGGTGACACCCGGTCGGGCGGACTGGCCGGCCCCATGGGGCTGTTCCTGATCGTCCTCATGTGCGTGGCGACGGTTCTGTTGATTCGAAACATGAACAAGCGGATCCGTCGGCTTCCCGACAGTTTTCCTGTTGCGGGAGAGCGTGATGGTGTGTCAAAGATCGCCCGCGCCGATGCCGAGGCCGGGCGATCAGGCGCCCCGGCGGGCGGCGAGGTCGAGCCGGATCGATCGATCGCGGTGGCTGAAGCCGAGGAAGCCGAGGTGGCGGGCGTGCGCAACGAACCGGACGAGGCAGGTCCGCGCGGTGGTGCGGACCGCGCCTGATCCTGACGGCATTCAGCCCCGGCGCGTGTTTTCACCCTTGCGGCGCCGAGTGTGCCCGTCTCGATCCCGTCAAGCCCTGTTGCGTTCATCGGGATTGATTTAGCCTTCCGCCGGGGGCCGTTCGGCCTCAGGGACCCTGCGCGGAAGGGGGCGCCGACATGACACTTGTCCGGCGCCGACTCTCAGTAACTGATCTGCACGTGCATCAGTTCGTGCGTCCGCGGATGTCGCCGTGAGAACCGTCCGCGACTCCTGGACCAGCGCGACGAGTGCGGTCGGCCGGCCCCGCCCGGTGCGGGTCCTCACCGCCGTCGTCGTGGTCGCCGCTGCGGCCGCCGTGATCCTCGGCGCTCTCCAGCCTGTCGTCGTGGTCGACGGCCGTCCGCTGTCGCCGGTCAACGGCGTCTGCGTCGCCGCGGTCCTCTCCGCCATCGCACAGCTCGCCGGTCTGCGGTTCCGGCTCGGCCCCGACGCCGTCTCGGTCAGCTGGGCCGAGGCGGCCGTGGTGGTCGGGTTCGTGGTCGCCCCGGCCGGCTGGCTGCCCGCGGCCACCCTCGCCGGTACCGGCGCCGCCTGGCTGCTGCTCGCCTGGCTCACCGGCATCCGCAACGTCGCCGAGATAGTCCACCTGGTCGCCTCGATGACCCTCGGCGTGGCCGGCGCCGCCCTGGTCACCTCCCTGCTGGCCGGAGACGTGCCGGTACGCAGCGCCCGGCTGCCGCTCGCCCTGGTCGCCGGCGCCGGCACCTACCTGATCATCACGTTCGGGCTGGTCGTGCTGACCCTGATGCTGCACCGGGACGCCCAGCCCGGCCAGGTCGCGGCGCGGGTGCTCTACGCCAAGCTGCCGATGTCGATCGGCAACGTCATCGTCGGCATCACCGCGGTGTACGCGCTCATCCGGGAACCGCTCTGGCTCCTCGCCTTCGGCCCGGTGCTCTGGCTGCTGCACCGCACCTACCGCTTCCACCTGCGCGCCGCCGAGGAACGCCGGATGTGGGAGGCCTTCGCGGCCGCCACGGTCCGGCTGCCCGGCGCGGGCGAGGCCGAGGTGGCCCGGGCCGGCCTGCGCGGAGCCCTCGACGTGTTCGGCGCCCAGCGGGCCGAGCTCGAGGTGCACACCGGGCTCGGCCGGCGCCGGTACGCCCAGGACGCACCCGGCCTCGAGGGCGTCGCCGGCACCCGGTCCGGCCCCGCGGTCACCCGCACCATGGTCGTCGCCGGTCGTCAGGTCGGCGAACTGACCGTCTGGCTCGGTGACGGCGGGCTCCCGGGGCCGCGCGACGAGGCGGCCATCGCGGCCTACGGGGAGGCGCTGGCCGGGGCCCTGCACGACGCGGCCGCGCACCAGCGCATCACCGACCTCGACGCGAACGCCGTCTACGAGCGGCTGCACGATCCGCTCACCGGGCTCGGCAACCGGATAGCGCTGGCCGGCGAGGGCGACCCGCTGCTGCGATCGCTCGACCGGGGCCGGCAGGTGGCGATGCTGCTGCTCGACATCGTCGGCTTCCGCGAGGTGAACAGCACGCTCGGCCACGACGGCGGCGACGAGGTGCTCCGGCTCACCGGGGGACGGATCAACGCGCTCGCCCGGGACGGGGAGCTCGTGGCGCGTACCGGAGATGACGAATTTGCCCTGCTGTTGCCGGTGGCCACGCTGGCTCTGCCGGGCACCCTGCGCCGGGCCCGGGAGCTGGTCGAACAGCTCCGCCTGCCGCTGGAGGTGGCCGGCGTCCGGCTGTCCGTCGAGGTGACCGTGGGGGTGGCGGTGGGCGCGGCCGGCGAGACCGGGGTGGCCGAGCTGCTGCGCCGGGCGTCGATCGCTGTCGGCCGCGCCAAGGAGCTGGGCCTCACCATCGGCACGTACGACAGCGGCCAGGACGCCAGCAGCACCGACCAGCTGGCCCTGCTCGCCGACCTGCAGGACGCGTTCGCCGCCGACGACCAGATCATCCTGCACCTGCAGCCCGAGGTGGACCTGGTGACCGCCGCACCGACCGGGGTGGAGGCACTGGTCCGCTGGCGGCACCCGCGGCGCGGACACCTCTCGCCGGCCGAGTTCCTGCCCGCGGTCGAGCGCAGCGAGCTGCTCATCCCGTTCACCCGGCGCGTTCTGGACCTCGCCCTCGCCGCGGCCGCCGACTGGACCGCCCACGGCATCGACGTGCCGGTCTCGGTGAACGTGTCGGCTCGCAGCCTCACCGACCCGACCTTCCCGGCCCAGGTCACCGAGGCGTTGCGACGGCACCGGACCCCGCCGTCCCGGCTCGTGCTGGAGATCACCGAGTCGGTCGCGGTCAGCGAACAGGAGATCGTCGACGAGGTGCTGGCCCGGGTGCGGTCGTCGGGCGTGCAGGTGTCCCTCGACGACTTCGGCACCGGCTTCTCCTCGCTGTCCTCGGTGACCCGGATGCCGGTCGACGAGATCAAGATCGACCGCTCGTTCGTGGACGAGATGATCGACTCGGCGGCGGCCGGTGCGGTGGTACGCGCCGCGGTCGAACTGGGTGTACGGCTGGGCCTCCGCGTGGTCGCCGAGGGCATCGAGACGATCGAGCAGCGGGCCGCGCTGATCGCCCTCGGCTGCCCGGCCGCACAGGGCTACCACTTCTGCAAACCGATGCCGGCCGACCGGATCGTGCAGGCCCTCACCCAGCTGGCCCGATCCGCCCCCGCCAACGTCACCCAGCTGCGCGCCGACGACGCCATGTGAGTGGGTGTTGTGAGAGGGTTGTCCGGTGAATCGGCTCGCCGGCGCGACTTCCCCGTACCTGCTGCAGCACAAGGACAACCCGGTCGACTGGTGGCCGTGGTCGCCGGAGGCCTTCGCCGAGGCCCGGCGCCGGGACGTGCCGGTGCTGATCTCGGTGGGCTACGCGGCCTGCCACTGGTGTCACGTGATGGCGCACGAGTCGTTCGAGGACGACGGAATCGCGGCCCAGCTCAACGACGGGTTCGTGGCGATCAAGGTGGACCGCGAGGAACGGCCCGACGTCGACGCCGTCTACATGACCGCCACCCAGGCCATGACCGGGCAGGGCGGCTGGCCGATGACCGTCTTCGCCACCCCCGACGGCGAGCCATTCTTCTGCGGCACCTACTACCCGAAGCCGCACTTCGCCCAGCTGCTCACCTCGGTGACGACGGCCTGGCGCGACCAGCGGGACGACGTGGTCAAGCAGGGCGCCGCGGTGGTCCAGGCGGTCGGCGGCGCGCAGCTGACCAGCGGGCCGACGGCGCCGATCTCGGCGGAACTGCTGCGGGCCTCGGTCGCGGGCCTCGCCGCGGAGCAGGACCAGATGTACGGCGGGTTCGGTGGCGCCCCGAAGTTCCCGCCGCACATGAACCTGCTCTTCCTGCTGCGGCACCACGAGCGGACCGGCTCCGCGGAGGCGCTGGAGATCGTCCGGCACACGTGTGAGCAGATGGCCCGGGGTGGCATCTACGACCAGCTGGCCGGCGGCTTCGCGCGGTACTCGGTGGACGCCACCTGGACGGTGCCGCACTTCGAGAAGATGCTCTACGACAACGCGTTGCTGCTCCGGGTGTACACCCAGCTGTGGCGTCTCACCGGTGACGCGCTCGCTCGCCGGATCGCCGACGAGACGGCCGCGTTCCTGCTCCGCGACCTCGGCACTCCGGAGGGTGGTCTGGCGTCGGCGCTGGACGCCGACACCGAGGGCGTCGAGGGGCTGACGTACGCGTGGACGCCCGCCGAGCTGATCGGGGTCCTCGGCGAGGACGACGGAGTCTGGGCCGCCGACCTGTTCCGGGTCACCACGGCCGGCACGTTCGAGCACGGCAGGAGCGTCCTGGTGCTGGCCCGCGACATCGACGAGGCCGACCCGTCACTGGTGGAGCGCTGGCGGGACGTCCGGCAGCGGCTGCTGGCCGCCCGCAACGAGCGCCCGCAACCGGCCCGCGACGACAAGGTGGTCGCCTCCTGGAACGGGCTGGCGATCACAGCCCTGGCCGAGCACCGGACGGCGGAGTCGTCTGCGGCGGCGATCCGGCTGGCCGAGGTGCTGGCCGACCGGCATCTGATCGACGGCCGTCTGCGCCGCGTCTCCCGGGACGGCGTGGCCGGGGAACCGGCCGGGGTGCTGGAGGACTACGGGTGTGTGGCCGAGGCGTTCCTGGCCGTGCACCAGCTGACCGCCGAGCCGCGCTGGCTCGACCTGGCCCGGGGACTGCTGGACGTGGCGCTGGCCCGATTCGGCAACGGTGCGGGCGGGTTCCACGACACCGCCGACGACGCCGAGAAACTGGTTGCGCGGCCCGCTGACCCGACCGACAACGCCACCCCGTCGGGTGCGTCGGCGCTGTGTGCCGCCCTGGTCACCTATGCGGCGCTGACCGGTGAGACGTCCTATCGGGAGGCCGCCGACGCGGCGCTGGCCACGCTCGGCCCGCTGATCGAGGGCCATCCGCGGTTCTCCGGATACTCGGCCACCGTTGCCGAGGCCGCGCTCGCCGGTCCGCTGGAGATCGCCGTCGCCACCACGGACCCGGCGGATCCGCTGGTGGAGGCCGTTCACCGGCATGCGCCGGGTGGTTCGGTGATCGTCGTCGGAACCCCGGGCCATCCGGGCGTGCCGCTGCTGGCAGATCGTCCGCTGACCGGCGGTGCGGCCACGGCGTACGTGTGCCGCGGCTTCGTCTGCGAGCGGCCGGTCACCACCCCCGCCGACCTGCTGAACCTCCTCCGTCCCGCCTGACCCCAGCTGGCCCTCACCGTTGTCTCGGGCGCGTTGAGACAGCGGTGGGGACCAGCTGGGTTCGGGCGTGCTTGGGCGTACCGCCGGACGGGGTTGATTTGGGGGTTGATCTGCGGCGTCGCTAGGCTGGCGTCGCGATGGATACCCGAACCGGTCTGCCTGTAGTCGGCATGGTGGGAGGCGGGCAGCTGGCCCGTATGACCCATCAGGCCGCCATTTCTCTCGGCCAGTCACTGCGCGTGCTCAGTGAGAAGTCCGATGACAGCGCCGCGCTGGTCGCGGCCGACGTCCCTATCGGTACGCACACCGATCTCGCTGCTCTGCGTGAGTTCGCGAAGGGGTGCGACGCCGTCACCTTCGACCACGAACACGTGCCGACGGAGCACATCGAGGCGCTCGAGGCCGAGGGGGTGAAGATCTTCCCCGGCTCGAAGGCGCTGGTCTTCGCCCAGGACAAGGGCATGATGCGGGAGCGCCTCGCGGCTCTCGGCGCGCCGGTTCCGCGGTGGGCCCGCGTGACGAGCGGCGAGGAGATCGAGGCCTTCGCCCGAGGGTCCTGGCCCATCGTGGCCAAGGCGACCCGAGGGGGGTACGACGGACGCGGCGTCTGGATGGTCGAGTCCCGTGAGGCCGCCGACGATCTGGTGTCGACCGGCATCCCGCTGATCGTCGAGGAGAAGGTGGCCCTCCGGCGCGAGCTTGCCGCCCTGGTGGCGCGCTCGCCGTTCGGGCAGGTCGCGGCCTACCCGGTGGTGGAGACCGTGCAGAGCAACGGCATCTGCGTCGAGGTGGTCGCGCCCGCGCCCGGCCTGTCCGAGGAACGGGCCCTGGAGGCGCAGCAGCTGGCCATCGACCTGGCGACCTCGCTGGGCGTGGTCGGTCTGCTCGCGGTCGAGCTGTTCGAGACCGACACCGGCATCGTGGTGAACGAGCTGGCCATGCGCCCGCACAACTCCGGCCACTGGACGATCGAGGGCGCCCGGACGTCGCAGTTCGAGCAGCACCTGCGGGCCGTGCTGGACTATCCGATGGGTTCGACCGCGCTGACGGCGCCGTTCGTGGTGATGGCGAACGTGCTCGGCGGCGAGCCCGGTGGCATCTCCATCGACGAGCGGCTGCACCACCTGTTCGCCTCGGATCCGGGGGCGCGGGTGCACCTCTACGGCAAGCAGGTCCGGCCCGGTCGCAAGATCGGTCATGTCACGGTGCTCGGCGACGATCTGGCACAGGTGCGGGCGCGGGCAGTTCGTGCCGCCAAGTGGCTTCAGGAAGGCGTGTAGATGAACCCCGTCGTCGGCATCATCATGGGCAGCGACTCCGACTGGCCCACCATGGAGGCGGCAGCGGTCGCTCTCGCCGAGTTCGACATCCCGTTCGAGGTGGGTGTGGTCTCCGCGCACCGGACGGTACGGAAGATGGTCGACTACGCCGAGTCGGCGGCCGACCGCGGCATCCGGGCGATCATCGCGGGCGCCGGTGGAGCCGCGCACCTGCCGGGCATGGTGGCGGCGCTGACCCCGCTGCCGGTCATCGGTGTCCCGGTGCCGCTGAAGCATCTGGACGGCATGGATTCGCTGCTGTCGATCGTGCAGATGCCGGCCGGTGTGCCGGTGGCCACCGTGTCGATCGGCGGGGCACGCAACGCCGGGCTGCTCGCGGTCCGGATCCTCGGCGCGTCGAATCCGGAGATACGGCAGCGGATGACCGAGTTCCAGGCGGGCCTGGAGAAGCTGGTCGCGGAGAAGGACGCGGCACTGCGCGACCGCCTGATGGGCTGACCCCGCGCCCAGCGGGTGGGGGCCAGCCGGATTTTTGGGGCTGGCTTGTACCGCTGTCTTGGTGGGGTTGAGACAGCGGTGCGGGCCGGCCGGGGGTCAGCGCATCTTGGAGAGGACCTCGCGGAACTCCTGGGTACGCCGCCGGTTCTCGCTCGAGGCGCCCAGGAAGAGCAGGACCACACCGACCGGGATCAGCATCAGCCACGGGCCGCCCAGCGTGAACGCGAACGCCAGCGCCGCGACCACCGTGGCCACCGTGCCCACCACGACCGGCGCCTGCTGCCGGCTGCGCGAGCCGATGATCAGCGTCGCCACCGCTCCGAGCAGCAGCAGCACCGCCCGCAGGTCGCCGCCGTTGCCGGCGAGCACGATCCCGATCGTCGGCACGAACGCGGCGAGCAGCGCCGGGCCGTACGCCGCCCAGCTGCTCAGATCCGGCCGGTGGTGCGCCTCCACCACGCCGACCGCCAGGGCCAGCGCCGCGAACGGCAGCGTGTACGCCTCCGGGAGCCCCACCTCGGCCAGCGAGATGAACAGCCACCAGCCGGCGATCTCGAAACCGACGGCCACCCAGAACATCGTGCGCCGCTGGCTGGGGGTGCGGTCCGGCCGCGACGCGGTCAGGCCCAGCACCGCGCCCCAGGCCGCGAGCAGCGCCGCCAGATGCGCGGGGGAGTCGATGGCGAGCACACCGGCGACGGCCGCCGACGCGTACCCGCTCCACTCGACGGTGATCGCCTCGGCGCGGTACTGCGGCAGGCCGAGCCGGGGCAGCGCCGCCTCCAGCGACAGCAGGATCGCGCCCACCGCCAGCACGCCGAAAGACGCCCAGTGCCGTTCCAGGCCCGCCGAGATGGCCACCGCCATCACGAACATCTGGCCCATGAACGCGGTGAAGAGCCAACCCAGCAACCGGGCCGATTGGGTACGCCCGGCAAGCGCCCCCACCAGGCCGACTCCGACCGCGCTGCCAAGTGTGAACAGGGTCAGCGACTCCTGGGCGAGGCTGCCGGCCAGCCCCGCGCCGCCGGCCAGCAGACCGGTCGCGAAGACGATCCCGCGAGTGGTGCGCAGCAGCGGCGCCCGATGCGCGACCGGGGGCGGGGTGAGCGCCAGCCCCAGCATCGAGATGGTGAACACCACGAGCGCCGCACCGGTGGCCGCCGGGTAGCCGGCGTGCAGAGAGATCGGGGTGATCAGCAGGGTCAGCGCGAGCCCCGGCAGGATGACCGGAACCGCCTCGGAGGTCTTGCCGCCGAAGCCGACCACCGCGAGCGCGGCCGCCCCGGTGAGCAGGACCGCCGCCAGTGCGCTGGTGCCGTCGACGTTGCCGGTGGCCGGGTCGGCCAGGGCCGGGATCGGCCCGTCCCAGATGGCGCTCAGCTGCCCGAGCGGGTCGACCAGGGCCGCGCGCAGGGCCGGGGCCAGCGAGAACAGCGCCAGCAGGGTGGGCAGCAGGGCGAGCATGACGGCGCCGGCAGCGGGGTCGGCGAGCCAGCGCTCACCCCACCCCGAGCGGCGGATACGCATGTACCGGCTCGCGGCTGGGCTGTCGTCGAACGGCGCGACCCGGGGCACCGGCGACGGTGGGGGCGGTACCGCGCCGCGCAGCATCTCGGCGAGCACCCCCACCAGGGCGGCGGCGGCAGCGTAGAGGGCCGTCGGGTAGTCGGTCGGGATGCAGGCCAGCGCCGTGATCGTGGCGCCCAGGACGACGCCGATGGTGGCCCACGGCAGGTACTGCGGCAGGTAGCGGCCGACCGCGGCGAGGATCGCGAGGCCCAGCGTCGAACCGGCCAGCGCGGCGGTCAGCACCACCTCGAGGCCGTGGCCACGGCTGGCGGCGAGCGCGGCCAGGAAACCGGGCAGCGCCAGCAGCACCGAGGCGGTGGCCGCCCCGCCGATCTGGGCGCGGTGCGCCGGCAGCAGCCCGTCCGGGGCGGTCGCGGGAGTCTCGTCCAGCTCGGCCGTGTCCTCGAACGAGGTGGGCGGCGCCTTCACCGGGATCCGGGCGGCGGCCGCCACCAGCACCCCGAGCAGGACGATCGTCAGCAGTGCCAGCGCGGTCGACCAGGGGCGGGCCAGACCGGCCGCGGCGGCGTGCAGCATCACCACGGCGGCCACGCCGGCCCGGGCGCGGGCGGCGTGCGCGTCGGCCGTGGCGACGGCGGCCAGCGCGTACGCGACCGCGACCGCGGCACCGACGACCAGGGGCGACCACCACGGCATGCCGAGGGCGTACGGGGTACCGATCGTGGCGAGTGCGGCGGCCAGTCCGGACGCGTACGGGGACCAGGGCCGGGGCATCGCGATCGCGGCCGTGATCGCGACCATGACCAGCGCGAACGGGGCCTGCCACGCGCCCGCCTCCGGAGCGGCCGGGTAGGCGGACAGGTCGGCCTCCCACAACCGGCCCGGCAGCGAGAGCACCTTGAGCCCGCCGACCAGGGCCATCCAGCCGGCGATGACGCCCACCACCAGGGCGGCGATGCCGAGTCCGCGGGCCGGGCCGGGCCGCCAGTCGCCGGGCAGGATCGTGACGCCCATGCCGACCAAGAGCACCATCACAGCGGCGACCGCGAGCGGGGCGTCCGGGAAGGCGAGCGCGGCGACCCGGGCCAGGGCACCGCAGATCGCCACGGTGGCGGCCGCGGCGGCGATGTCCGGACCGTCGAGCACGCGGTCCGTACGCCCCCGGTTGTCGATGGATTTGGCGAAGAAGAGCAGGGCCGCCGCGCCGAGCAGGAGAGCACCCACCCAGACGTCCGGGGCGGCGGCGCCCGGTGCGAAGAGGGCGGCAAGCGCCATCGCGACGGCGCCCAGCCCGGTACCGACGGTCATCGGCAGGCTGATCTCGCGGCGGGCCACCTGGAAGACGGCCGCGTAGCTGAGCGTGCCGGCGACCGCGAGGAATCCGGCGGCCAGCGCCGGAACGGTGGAACCGGCGTTCGGTGGCGGGCCGCCGCCCGGGTCGGAGACGGCCAGCGCCGCGGTCACCGCGGCACCCGGGATGGCCAGCGCCGCGGCACCCGAGGCCCAGTCACCGATCACCCAGGCGAACAGCCGCACCGGGATCTGCCGGGCCGCGATGGCGACCATCACACCGGCCCCGGCCAGCGCGGTCAGCACGGCCGCGGTCAGCCATGAGGCGCTCAGCGCGGCGCATGCGCCGAACAGGCCGACCACCCCGGCCGCGGTCACGTGCGCCACAGCGGTCCGCCGCGTGTTCGCCCACAGACCGGCCGCGCCCAGGCCGATGGCCGCCAGCACGAGCGGCCACGGCGCCTCTGACCAGGGCAGACCCAGCGAGGCGGGTACGGCCAGGGCGGTCACGGCGATGCCGGCCACCGCACCCTCGTGCCGGATCGAGGCGGGCAGCGCGAGAGCCGCGGCGATCGTCATGAGCAGGGCGCTGAATGCCAGCAGCCAGCCGGAGTCACCGACCGCGTCGGCGAGCTTCTGGGCGTACGCCGCGGTGTCCGCATTCCAGATCGGCCGCGCCGCGGCGACCGGGGCGACCGCCGCCCGGAGCGCGTCGACTCCCACGACCAGGCCGAGCAGCACGAGCGCGACGGTCGAGGCGTACTGCGGGCCGCGCCGCGTTGTCTCCGGCAGCATGCCGATCACCGCGCCGGCGGCCGCCACCGTCGCGGCGGCCGCAACCACGCTCCAGTTCGGCGACATCACGCCGGCGATCCGGGCCATCGCGCCGATCACCGCGAGGGTGAGCACGGCACCGGCCACGTTCATCGCGGTCGGCTGCTTGAGCAGGCGGGCGGCCGCCACCCCGGTGAGGGCCGCGGCGATCAGGATCAGGCCGGACCGCACCGCGTCGCCCAGCACCTCCGCCTGCAGCAACGCCACCGACGAGTAGAGCAGCGCTCCCGCGCAGGCGAAGCAGAGCAGCGCGAACGTGAGTTCCCGCAGCCAGTCCGCGGACGGCGGGGAGGCCGGCGGTGGCAGCGGCATCGAACCGGCGGGCGGGGCGCCCTGCGGCCGGGGCCCGGGGAAGATCCGGGTCGGCAGCCAGCGGCGGCGCGGCCGGTTCAGCCCCGGAATTATCAGGTCCGGTTCTTCGGGGCGGGATTCCGGCCGGGGCGGGGCGTCCGCCGCGTACGCCGCCGGGTCCGCCGGATCGGGGGCGCCGTCGCGTCGCGCGAATCGTTCACCGTCGGCGTCCGCTTCGGCGAGCGACACGCGGTCGGCGCCGACCGGCCGTCCGAGCGGCCATTTCGGCACCAGCCGTCCGGCCCGGATCACGCGGGTGAGAAGCAGGAGGTCGAGCAGGGCCACGACGGTCAGCGCGAGGCCCCAGCCGGCCGGGCTCTGAATCATCGGGTACGCCAGGAGGGGCGCGACCGGCTGGGTGGCGATGACGGTCGCGTACCGCGGGGCGGTGAGTCGCGTCACCGCGGCGTAGAGGAAGGCGGCCACCGCGGTCAGCGCGAAGGTGATGCCGAGGTAGAGGGCGGTCGGCACGTCGCCGCCGGTCAGCGGGCTGCCCTCGAGGGCGTAGAGCGTGATCGGCAGCATGACGAGACCGATCGCGGCGATCGCCTCACCGGTCGAGCTGAGTCCGCGTTTGGCCACCCCGGGGGCCGCCGACAGGGCGATCCCGGTGCACAGCGCCAGAATGAGCGCCCGCCCGAACGGGTTGGTGACGGCCACCGTGGCGAACACGACGGCGGCCACACCGAGCAGCAGCGCGCCCAGGACGAGCAGGATGTTCTGCACCGACTGGGTGGAGGCCTCCGGCGGGTGTTCCATGGTGGCCAGCGGCGGGCGGCGCGGCGGCGGGGTGGGCCGTTCGACCTTCTCGGTGGGGGGCGGGTCGTCGACCAGGACGGCCACGCCGTCGGTTGCGACCCCGGGCGGCCCGGTGTGTGCGGTGCCGGCTTCGGCCCAGTCGGGTGGTGGCGCCTGCCGTCGCGGTGGCCGGCGCTCCTCCGGCTGGTCGGCCTGCGGGGCGCCGGGCGGCGGTGGCGGCGGGAAGTCCTCCGGCGGCCGGCGGCGCGTGGTGGGCGTGCGCCGGCTCTTGGTGCCCTTCTGTTTCTGCTGCTTCGAGGCGTGCGCGAGGATGTCCCGCTGGAACAGCGCGGCCTGCAGTTTGCTCGCGATCTTGGTCCGCTCGGCAGCGGCCTGCATGTCCCGGATCTTCAGGTCCGCTATGGAGGCGTCGATACGAGCAAGCTGTTCGTCAACGTAGTCGTCGGGCTCGTCAGCCTCCGCCACAGGACCTCCTCGACCACCCCAGGCCGCTCTCTGCAGTTAGAGCATGCCGTTCAGACACCTCATTAGAACAGTCTCAAGCGGGCGGAGATCTGTGGAAACGACCCCGAACCCGGCGGTTTCCCAGCATGCCCTGATGGGGCGGCGATATTCGGCACACGCCGGAGTGTTGCCCAGGGCACGCTACGCACCGGTAACATTGCCCCGGGACGACCTTAGGGAAGGTTAAGGGCATGGCTGAATTCGACGTCTACCGGCTTCCGGAGGACCACGAGACGATCCGCGCCGCCGTGCGTGAGATCTGCGACGCGCGGGTCGCCCCGCACGCCGCCGAGGCCGACGAGACGGGAGAGTTCCCCAAGGCGTCGTACGACGCCCTTCGCTCCGCGGATTTCCACGCGCCACACATCCCGGTCGAGTACGGCGGTGCCGGCGCGGACGCCCTCGCCACCGCGATCGTGATCGAGGAGGTGGCCCGGGCCTGCGCCTCGTCATCGCTGATCCCCGCGGTCAACAAGCTCGGCACCATGCCGCTGATCATCGCGGCCTCCGAGGAGCTGAAGGCCAAGTACCTGTCGAAGGTCGCCGCCGGCGAGGGCATGTTCTCCTACTGCCTCTCCGAGCCGGAGGCCGGTTCGGACGCCGCCTCGATGACCACCCGCGCGGTCCGCGACGGCGACCACTGGGTGCTCAACGGCGTGAAGCGCTGGATCACCAATGCAGGCGTCTCCGAGTACTACACCGTCTTCGCGGTCACCGACCCGTCCGCCCGGTCCCGCGGCATCTCCGCCTTCGTGGTGGAGAAGTCCGACGAGGGCGTCAGCTTCGGCGCGCCGGAGAAGAAGCTCGGCATCAAGGGCTCACCGACGCGCGAGGTCTACTTCGACAACGTGCGCATCCCCGCCGACCGCATCATCGGCGAGGAGGGCACCGGCTTCGCCACCGCGATGAAGACCCTCGACCACACCCGGGTCACCATCGCGGCGCAGGCCATCGGCATCGCGCAGGGCGCGCTCGACTTCGCTCTGGGGTACGCCAAGGAGCGCAAGCAGTTCGGCAAGGCGATCGCGGACTTCCAGGGCCTGCAGTTCATGCTGGCCGACATGGGCATGAAGCTGGAGGCGGCACGCCAGCTCACCTACGCGGCGGCCGGCAAGAGCGAGCGCGGCGACGCCGACCTCACCTACTTCGGCGCGGCCGCGAAGTGCTTCGCCTCCGACGTGGCCATGGAGATCACCACCGACGCGGTCCAGATCCTTGGCGGCTACGGCTACACCCGCGACTACCCGGTCGAGCGGATGATGCGCGACGCCAAGATCACCCAGATCTACGAGGGCACCAACCAGGTGCAGCGCATCGTGATGGCGAGGCAGCTCCTGAAGGGCTGACGAACCCGGTTCGTCAAGATTTCGGAACGGGGCCGACGCCGGTGGTCGGCCCCGTGATTCACTTTTCCCGTTATGTCAGGGTTCAGCTGACACCTCTCCCGCGCCGGTTCTCCGGCGTGGGTCAGCGCTCCGACCCGTCAGCACGCGACAGCGGCGGGCCGCATGTCGTCGTGCGGAGGGGCGGGCCCGTCGTGACCGCGGCGGGGGAGCCGGACTTCCGGCGCCTGTTCGAGAGCGCACCGGTGGCGCTGCTGGTGATGGATCCCGATCTGACGATCCGGCAGGCGAGTGACGCTTTCCTGGCCGTGACGACGACGCGGCGCGAAGTGATCTTGGGCCGGTCGGTCCTCGCGGTGTTCCCCGATGATCCGCACGAGCCCGGGACGGCCGGCGGTGGCGATTGGGCCGCCTCGCTGCGGCGGGTCGCCGACGGCCTGGTGGCCGACGTCATGCCGGTCCAGAAGTACGCGGCCGCGGGCGAGGGGGTCCGCTACTGGGCGCCGGTCAACGTGCCGGTGCTCGACGAGTCCGGGAGACTGGCGTGGATCGTGTGCCGGGCCGACGAGGTCCCGCCTGATGTGCGGGAGCTGCGCGGCGACGCCGGCGAGGACGACATCCCCGCGGGCGGCGGGTGGCGGTACCTGGCCGAGCGGAACCGCGAGCTGCGGGCTGTCCTCGACAATCTCGACCTGGCGGTGCTCGGCTGTGCTCACGACGGCCGGGCGATCCTGGTCAACCCGGCAGCTGAACGCCTCGTCGACGCGGTGGGCGAACCGGCCGGAACCGGCGAGGCGGGGCGCACCGGGATGGCGTTCCTCGATGTCGGCGGCCGGCGGGTCGGCGTCGAGCAGGATCCGATGGCCCGGGTGCTGCGGGGGGAATCCGTGCGGGATGCCGAGGTGTGTGTACGGACGGAAGGCAGCCCGCCGAGGACCTTTCTGGCCCACGGCGTTCCGGTGCACGGGGCGGGGCGGCTCGCCGCGGTGGTGGCCTTCCATGACGTCACGCTGCTGACGAGGGCGAAACAGCTGAAGGACTGCGAGGTCGCCGTCTCCGAGCTCCTCGGCAAGCCGGGACCGTCGGAACTCATCCTTGCGAGCGCCGTCGACCTGGTCGGTGTGATGCTCGGCTGGGCCGGTTCCGAGTTCTGGAGCACGGACGCGGTCGGCGAGGTGATCCGGCGGCGCAGCCATTGGCAGCCACAGGGGCGCGCGGTGGCCGGCCTCGACCGCATCGGCGGTCTCCTCGCGGGTGAGGGTCTGGCCGGTCGCGCCTGGCTGAGCAGGACACCGGTGTGGGTGACGGACTCAGCGCCGATCCGCTCACCGCCGCCCAGACGGACTGGGGCCCGCTGCGTGCCGCACTCGCCGTGCCGATTCCCAGCGGCTCATCGGTCCTCGGCGTACTGATCTGCTACAGCGACCATCACGAGACGCCCGACGACATGCGTACGGCGATTCTGGTCGGTATCGCCGCGCACCTCGGTGAGTTCCTCGAACGGCGTCGCGCCGACGAGTCCTTCACCGCGCTGGAACAGAGCCGTGACGAGTACATCACTCTGGTCGGTCACGAATTGCGCACCCCGTTGACCGGTATCCAGGCAAACGCTGAGATGTTGCGTGCCGAACCCGACATGCCGGCCGCCGACCGGCAGCAGATGCTGGAGGTGATCCATCGGCGTGCGGCGGACCTCAACCGGCTCGTCGCGACCCTGCTCGACGTGGCCGGCATGAGAGCCGGGCACATACCCCTGCGGCGCCGCCGCGTCGATCTCGTCGAGATAGTCCGGGCCGCCGCCGGCGTCCGGGACGGCCCGGCCGCCACCGTTGAACTCGACACCCCGGCATCCGGCCCGGTCTACGCCGACGCCGACGCCGATCGGATCCGCACCGCCATCGAGGAGCTGCTTCGCAACGCACGAACCTGGGCGCCCCGGGACAGCAGCATCGGGATCACGGTTCACGGTGATCAGCGCACCGCCGTGGTCGCGGTCTCCAACACCGGTCCGCGAATTCCCGCCGACCAGCACGCCCGGGTCTTCGAACTGTTCTACCGCAGTGACGAGCTGCGCCACGGCGGCGTTCCCGGTTCCGGTCTCGGCCTCACGCTCGCCCGGGCGATCGTGGAACAGCACCAGGGGACTCTGACCGTCAGCGAACCGGACGCGGACACGACGACGTTCACCATCTGGCTGCCCCGCCACGCCGGTGAGGCGCAGTGACAGCCACCCCCCCCCCCCCGGGCGGACGGAACGGGACCGTTGCGACAGCACGCCGGCCGGGCCCCGGCCGAGGTGTACTGCCGGCGGGACCGATGCGGCTGATCGCTCGATCCCGGCGTAGGTTCTAAGATCTGCTGTATCCGGCGGTGTTCTCGGCGGGATGCCAGGAGTTCGTGGTGCTGGATCCGAATCCGATCGAATGCCTCGGGGTGGGGGCGGAGGGTTCCGTCATGGTGGACCGGTGCGTGCGCTCGCTCGGAGTCGGCCGTGATCTCTGTGGATGACTCGGAGCGCCGGCTACGGGTGCAACGATTGGTGGCCGACCACGGCCCCGATGGACAGTCTGTGCAACGCCTGTCTCTCCGGTCTCGGTGGGGTCCGCGGTGGTGGCGTGACGGTGATGGCGCCCCACACCCGGCAGGTTCGCTACGCGAGTGACCCGATCAGCGCCCGGGTGGAACAGTTGCAATTCCTTCTCGGCGAGGGGCCGTGCCGCGACGCGTACACGCGATCCGATCCGGTGCTGGCCGAGGATCTGCAGGCACCGGTGTGGCAGGAGCAGTGGCCGGCGTTCGCGCCGGCGGCGGTACTGGCCGGCGCGCAGGCGGTGTTCGCGTTGCCATTGCGCGTGGGTACGGCACGCGTCGGAGTTCTGGATCTTTATCGGGACACCGCGGGCGGGCTGGCCGAACAGACTCTCGCCGACGCGCTGGTCCTCGCGGACGCGGTCACCGAGTTGCTGCTTGCCGAAACTCTGGCCGGCGGGGACGGCGATCCGGTGCTGGCCGAGGGGCCCGGCGGATATCTGCTGCAGCGGGCGGCGGTGCATCAGGCCACCGGGATGACCAGCGTCCAGCTCGCGGTGCCGGTCGAGGATGCGCTGGCCCGGCTGCGGGCGTACACGTTCGCCACCGGCCGTGAGCTTGACGAGGTGGCCGCCGACGTGGTGGCCCGCCGGCTGCGGTTCAACGAGCTGGACGACGACGACAGGGCGGGTGAGTTTCGGTGAGCGCATCTGAGGATGCGGCGATGATGGACTTCCTGGTCGAGATGTCCGACACGCTGGTCGCCGACCTGGATACCGGTGGGCTGCTGCACTGGGTGGCCGAGCGGGGTGTACGCCTCCTGACCGCGCAGGCGGCCGGGTTCATGGTCGCTGACGAACGCGGAACTCTGCGGCTGCTGGCCGCGGCACCCGTACACATCTCGGGCGAGGAATTGTTCGAGGCGCCGTCCGCGCCGGCCAGCTGGTGCTTCGTCACGGGGGATCCGATGTTCGACGTCGACCTCGACGTTCCCGATCTCCGGTGGGCGGTGTTCGCCGCGCAGGCCCGGATGAGCGGGTTCGGGTCGGTGGCAGCGGTGCCGATGCGGGTCCGTGACGAGGTGATCGGTGTGGTGAGTGTGCTGCGGCACCGGCCCGGTCGTTTCACCGACGAGGAGTTGCGCCTGATGCGGGCGCTGGCGAACGTGGCCACGGTCGGGCTGCTGGTACAGCGCGACGCGGGGTACCGCACGACCCTGGCCGCCCAGTCCCAGTCGGTCCTGACGGGGCGAGTGGCGATCGAACAGGCGCGGGGCATTCTGGCCGAGATCCTCGGCGTGGATGTCGACACCGCACTGCGGGAGCTGGACCGCCATGCCACCCGCACCGGCCGGAGCCTGCGGGCTGCCGCCCGGGAGGTGGTGGCCTGCCTCCCCACCGCCGGCCGGGACAACGGCGCCACGTCGCCCCTGCTGGTGCAGCCGATCACCATGGATTCGCTTGCGGGGCTGCGCTCGCGTGTGCGGCCGTGGCTGCTCGGTGCGGGATTGTCCGGCTCGGCACTCGACAGCTTTCTGAGAGCCGTCCACGAGGCCGCGGTCAACGCGGAGCAACACGCCGTCAACGGCCGGTTGTGGCTCTGGACTCATCAGGGCAGCGTGTGGTGTGAGGTCAGCGACGACGGTCCCGGCATGCCCGCCGGTTTCGAGATCCCCAGCGGGCCTCCGGACCCCAACGGGCATCAGGCCGGACTGTGGCTCATCCGGCGGATCTGCCCCGATCTGGAGATCACCAGCAGCGCCCGCGGAACCAGACTGCTGCTGCGCCGTCCGTCGCCCGTTCGAACCGCCGGGAGCGGCGCTCCATCGGCGGGCGACGATTAACCTTCCGAGAACGTCACCGGCTGGTCATGATGGATGCGGTCCCGCTGGTCGACCTGCCGGCGAGGAGGGGACGGCGGCAACGGACGAGCGGCTGCTTGGGGCAGGTGCCACCGGGAGGCAGTGCATGCGGTGCAGGCGGGCTTCCGGTCCGTGCACGCCTTTCCCCTGCGGTTGCGTACGCAGGTGATCGGCGCCCTGAACATCTTCGGCAACTCCACCGGCGGAGCCTTCGAGCCCACGGATGTGCCGGTCATGCAGGCGCTGGCCGACGTCGCGACCATCGGCCTGATGCAGGAACGCGCCATCCGCCGCAGCGAGGCGCTCGCCGAGCAGCTGCAGGGAGCCCTGAACACCCGGATCATCATCGAGCAGGCCAAAGGCGCTCTCGCCCAGGTCCGCGACATCAGCGTCGATGAGGCGTTCCGCGTGATCCGGGCTTACGCCCGTAACAACAATCAGCGGCTCACCGTGGTCGCCGAGCTGATCGTCACCGACCCGACCGCACTTCCCGGCCCGACCCGGTCCTGACGCCGTCGTCCGGGGGCGATGCCTTCCGCTCCGCCGCGGCGGCCCGCAACGGGCTGCCCACCTCGTGCAGGTGACGCAAGGCCTGCCGGTACGACTCGACCAGGCTCGTCTCCACATACGGGACGCCCACCTGCGCGCAGTACGCCTTGACGATCGGCCTGGCCTTGCGCAGGTTCGGTGCCGGCATGGCGGGGAACAGGTGGTGTTCGATCTGGTGGTTCAGGCCGCCCAGAAGCGTGTCGACGAGCCACCCCCCGGTGACGTTGCGGGAGGTCAGCACCTGTTTGCGCAGGTAGTCCTCGTCGCCGGTCGGATGCGGCATGCCCTTGTGGTTCGGGGCGAACGTCATGCCGAGGTACACCCCGAAGACCGCCTGGTGCACCACCAGGAACGCCAGCGCCTGCAGGGGCGACAGCACTACGACCAGGGCCGCCACGTAAGTCACCAGGTGCACGGCCAGCAAGCCGGCCTCCAGCCCGCGCTGCTTCATCCCGGGGCGTACGAGTGCCTTGATGCTGGAGATCCGGAGGTCGATGCTGAGTAACGTCAGCAGGGGGAAGAACAGGCCTGCCTGGTGCCGGCCGACGAAGGCCTTCAGTCCGCGCCGGCCCAGTGCCGACTCGGTCGCCCAGATCAGCACCTCCGGCTGCACGTCCGGATCGAGATCGTCATGGTTCGGATTGTTGTGATGCCGGGTGTGTTTCTCGGCCCACCAGCCGTAGCTCATCCCGATCGCGACGTTGCCGGCGGTCCGGCCCACCAGCTCGCTGGTTCTCCTGGTCCGGAAGACCTGCCGGTGGGCGACGTCGTGCGCCAGCAGGCCGACCTGCGAGAACACGAGCCCCATCAGCGCGGCGACGACCAGCTGCCACCACGACGGTCCGATCAGGAAGAACGCCAGCCACACGGCTACGAACATCGATCCCACGACACTCATCCGTACGGCGTAGTGGGCCGGGCGCCGTTCGAGCAGCCCCGCCTCGGTGATACGCCGGTTCAGTACGGCGAAGTCGCTGCCGGCGGCCTTCGGATGTTCTCCGGCGTACGCCGGGTCGCGGGGTGGCGCCGCGCCGGTGGACCGTCGTGACCCGGTGGAAGAGGAACCGGTGATGCTCATTCCGCGACTCCCTTGCAGTGTGCTCCCGACTCGATCGGGGTGGGAGCGAGGTTGAGGACGAGGGCTGCAAGGGTCTGGGCAGCGCGGTGGCATCAATACCCGCGCAGGGTACGGGCAAACCGGATCGCCGGTCGGCTTTCTTTGCGTTCGGATGCGGCCCGGTGCAGGGACTGGACGCACAACGTTGACGAACCAATGACATATCTGAAACATTGAATCCCCCGGCTCGCAAAAAGTTGGCAGCTCGACGAAATTTTGCGTGATCACGCCGGAAAATCGCACCTCGGCGCACCTTCCCCCTCCCGCTCCCCTCGGTGCGGGGCGCCCGCTTCAGTGGGCGCCCCGCGCCGGTCCGACAGGACGGACTCCCATGAAGCCGACAATCCTCAGCCGAAGACTGGTCAGCGTGGCGCTCGCGGCCGGCCTGGCCGTCTTCGGCCTCTCGCCGGTGGCCGCCCACGCGGCCGGTGGCCCCAACCTCGCGACAGGTAAGGCGGTCACCGCCAGCGGCGCCCTCGGGGCGCAGCCGGTGTCCGCCGTCAACGACGGGAATCAGAACTCCTACTGGGAGAGCCCGAACAACGTCTTCCCGCAGTGGGTCCAGGTCGACCTCGGCAGCAGTGTCGCAATCGACCAGGTCAAGCTGAAGCTGCCGCCGCCGTCCGCGTGGGCCACCCGCACGCAGACGCTGAGCGTGCAGGGCAGCACCAACGGCTCGACGTTCAGCACTCTTTCCGCCTCTGCCGGACGCGTCTTCAACCCGGCGACCGGCAACACGGTCACCATCGACTTCGCCGCTGCGACGGTCCGCTACGTACGGGTGCACATCACCGCCAACACCGGCTGGCCGGCCGGGCAGCTGGCCGAGTTCGAGATCTACGGCGTGGCCGGCCCGGTCGACCCGGACCCGGATCCCGACCCGCCGACCGGCGCCAACCTGGCCGGTGGCAAGGCGATCGAGGCATCCTCGACGACGTTCAACTTCGTGGCGGCCAACGCCAATGACGGCAACCTCAACAGCTACTGGGAGTCGGCGGGCTTCCCGTCCACGCTGACCGTGAAGCTGGGCGCCGACGCGAACGTCACCGGCATCGTCGTCAAGCTGAACCCGGACCCGGCCTGGGGCCCGCGGACCCAGAACTTCCAGGTGCTCGGCCGGGCCGGTACGGCCACCGCTTTCACCGAGCTGAAGCCTCGCGCCGACTACGGCTTCAACCCGTCGGGCAACCAGAACACGGTGACCGTCCCGGTCAGCGGGCGGGCTTCCGACGTACGGCTGCAGTTCTTCAGCAACAACGGCGCACCCGGTGGCCAGGTCGCCGAGCTCCAGGTGATCGGCTCGTGGGCGCCGGCGCCGGACCTGGTCGTCACCTCGACGACGTGGAGCCCGGCCGCTCCGGACGAGACCTCCGCGATCACGCTGACCGCTGTCGTCCGTAACGCCGGTACCGTCGCCGCGGCGGCGTCCAAGGTGGACTTCAAACTGGGCGGCACCGTCGTGGCGAGTGCCGACGTGCCCGCGCTCGCGGCCGGGGCATCGGCCACCGTGACCGGCAGCGCGAGCGCCCGGGCCCAGGGCAGCTACACCGTCTCGACGACGGCCGACCCGGCGAACGCCGTGGCCGAGACCAACAACGACAACAACACCTTCACCGCCGGATCACCGCTCGTCGTGGGCCAGTCGCCCGGCCCGGACCTGCAGGTCACTGCGATCAACATGACGCCCGCCAACCCGGCGGCCGGGGCGGCGGTCAGCTTCACCGTCGCCGTGCAGAACCGCGGCATCAGCGCCGCGGGCGCCAGCACCACCCGGGTGGCCGTCGGATCGGCCACGCTGACCGGGGCGACCCCGGCGATCGCGGCCGGTGCCACCACGACCGTGACGATCGGCGGCACGTGGACGGCGACCAGCGGCGGTGCCACCGCCGTGGCCACGGCCGACTCGGCGGGTGCGGTCGCGGAGACCAACGAGAACAACAACACGCTGTCCCGCTCCATCGTGGTCGGACGGGGCGCCGCCGTACCGTACGTCTCCTACGAGGCGGAGGCCGCCCGTTACCAGGGCACGCTGCTGCAGGCCGATCCGCTGCGCACCTTCGGGCACACGAACTTCGCCACCGAGTCCTCCGGCCGGCAGTCGGTACGCCTGAACAGCACCGGGCAGTTCGTGGAGTTCACCTCGGCGAACCAGGCCAACTCGATCGTGGTCCGCAACTCGGTGCCGGACTCGGCGAGCGGCGGGGGTCAGGACTGGACGATCAGCCTGTACGTCAACGACGTGTTCAACCGCAAGCTGACTCTGAGCTCGCGCAACAGCTGGGTGTACGGCACCACCGACGACACCGAGTCGCTGTCCAACACTCCGCAGGCCGACGCGCGCCGGCTCTTCGACGAGTCGAACGCGCTGCTCGGGCAGTCGTACCCGGCGGGTACCCGATTCAAGCTGCAGCGCGACTCGGGCGACTCGGCGGGCTTCTACATCATCGACACGATCGACCTGGAGCAGGTGGCCCCGGCGCTGAGCCAGCCGACCGGTTGCGTCTCGATCACCAACTACGGCGCGGTGCCGAACGACGGGCTCGACGACACGGCCGCCATCCAGCGCGCCGTCACCGACGACGAGAACGGCGTGATCGGTTGCGTCTGGATCCCGGCCGGCCAGTGGCGGCAGGAGCAGAAGATCCTCTCGCCGGACCCCACGCGCGGCCAGTGGAACCAGAAGGGCATCCGCAACGTGGTGATCCGCGGCGCCGGCATGTGGCACACCCGGCTCTACACGAACACCCAGCCGCATCAGGTGAGCGGCAACATCAACCATCCGCACGAGGGCAACGTCGGATTCGACATCGACGACAACACCCAGATCTCCGACCTGGCGATCTTCGGTAACACGCAGAACCGGGCCAACCGCGGCCACGGGCTGAACGGCCGGTTCGGCAAGAACACCAAGATCAGCAACGTGTGGATCGAGCACGTCAACGTCGGTGCCTGGGTCGGCCGCGACTACTCGGACACGCCCGCGTACTGGAACCCGGGCGACGGTGTGGAGTTCACCGGAATGCGGATCCGCAACACGTACGCCGACGGCATCAACTTCTCCAACGGCACGCGTAACTCGCGGGTGTTCAACTCCTCGTTCCGGACCACCGGCGACGACGCCCTGGCGATCTGGGCCAACCCGTACGTGAAGGACCAGAACGTCGACATCAACAACAACGACCACTTCCTGAACAACACCGTCCAGCTGCCGTGGCGGGCGAACGGCATCGCCATCTACGGCGGTCACAACAACTCCGCACAGAACAACCTGGTGTACGACACGGCGAACTACCCGGGCATCATGCTGGCCACCGACCACAGCCCGCTGCCGTTCTCCGGGACCACGCTGCTGGCCAACAACGGGCTGTACCGGACCGGCGGCGCGTTCTGGAACGAGGACCAGGAGTTCGGTGCGATCACCCTGTTCCCGTCCACGAAGGACATCACGGGCGTCACCATCCGTGACACCGACATCATCGACTCGACCTTCGACGGCATCCAGTTCAAGAACGGTGGCGGCAACATGCCGAACGTCGCCATCACGAACGTACGCATCGACAGGTCGAACAACGGCGCCGGCATCCTGGCGATGAGCGGGGCACGCGGCAACGCGGTCCTGTCCGGCGTGACCATCACCAACTCGGCCGACGGCAACATCGTCATCCAGCCGGGCTCCCAGTTCACCATCTCCGGCAGTTGATCCACGGGGTGTGCGGGGACCGTCCGGTCCCCGCACACCCTCAGGGCACCCTCCCCAGCCGGCTGCCGCAGGCCCGCGAGTCCGCCGGGGCGGCCGAGACGCGGGCCGGCGGTGTGGCAGGCCCGCGGGTCCGCCGGTGGCAACCCGTGAGCTGTAGCTCCGGCACCTTGAGCGCGGCCGATAGGCCGCCTCAGGTACGGCTCGCGGGCCGGGCCTCCACCGTGGCGCAGGTGGTCGCGGCAAGGATCGGCCAGCCCTCGCGCTCGGCGACCGCGGTCAGATCGGGGTCGCGGCCGATGACCGTGGGATGGCCGACCTCGGCGAGGAACGCCAGGTCGCTGGAGTGGTCGCCGTAACCGAAGCAGCGGGCCGGGTCGGCGCCCCGCCGGGCGATCAGGCCGAGGACCGCCGCTCGCTTGTTGTTCCCGATCATCGGCATCGCCACCTCGCCGGTCAGTCGGCCGGAGTCGTCGATCAGTGGCTCGGTGCAGAGCACCACGTCCGCGCCGAGGTGTGCGGCCACCGGGCCGAGACAGGGCCGGAACGATCCGGAGACCAGGGCGACCTGGTGACCGGCCGCCTGATGGAACCGGAGCGCGGCGATCCCCTCGGCGAGGAACGGAGCGGGACGGGTGAGCAGCTCCGCGTACCAGCGCTCGCCGGCCGCCAGCAGCCCGTTCCAGCTCTCGCCGGCGAAGAGCCGGTAGTAGGCGCGGTTGATCTCGCTGCGCGGAACCCCGGACGACGCGGCCTGGCGCAACGCACCGGCCTGCTCGTCGTAGCGGGTGCCGTCGTCGCCCCGCGACGCCAGGTGGAAACGCAGGAAGTCGAACATGCTCTTGGTGTCGACGAGGGTCTCGTCGACGTCGAAGAAGGCGATTGTCACCGCGCTCACCACCGGACCAGGCTCATCCCGACGGCCATACCGCCGCCGAAGGCCACGAGCAACACCAGATCGCCGGGTTCGACGTGACCGGCGCGCACCGCACTGTCCAGGGTGACCGGGACCGACGCCGCACCGGTGTTGCCGTAGCGGTCCACGGTCCGGTGCACGACCGCGTCCGGCAGGCCGAGGTCGGTGGCCAGGTCGTCCAGCATGCGCCCGTTCGCCTGGTGCGGAACCACGTGCCGGATCTCCGCCGGATCGATTCCGCTGTCCCGCAGGAACTGCCGGACCAGCACCGGGACGTGCGCGGCGACGAAATCGCGGACCGCGCGGCCGTTCATGGTGAAGTACTGACTCCCGGCGTTCAGGCCGTCCACGGTCAGCGGCGAACGGCTGCCGCCGCCGTGCACCCCGATCAGGCCGGCCCGGCCGCCGTCGCTGATCAGGCGGTGGGCGAGCACTCCGGAGCCGTGTGCCACCGGGCCGGCCACCACCGCGCCGGCCCCGTCGCCGAACAGGATCGTGGTGCGCCGGTCGGCCGGGTTGAGGATGCGGGAGTAGACATCCGCGCCGATCACCAGCGCACGGGAGCCCTCCCGGCCGGCGACGAAGCGTTCCGCGGTGCCGAGGGCGAACACGAAGCCGCTGCACACGGCGTTGAGGTCGAACGCGGTCGCGCCGGTCGCGCCGAGCATCGCCTGCACCAGGGTGGCGGTGGGTGGCTGCGGATGGTCCGGGGTGGAGGTGGCCACCACGATGAGGTCGATGTCGGCAGCGGTCAGGCCCGCGTTCGCCAGGGCCCGGCGCCCGGCTTCGGCGGCCAGGTCGGAGGTCGCCTCCGACGGTGCCGCCCAGCGACGGCTGCGGATCCCGGTCTTGCCGATGATCCACTCGTGGTCGACACCGGCAGGCCGGCCGACGTCGTCGTTGCTGACCTCGCGTTCCGGCAGGTAGGAGCCGGTGCCCAGGATGCCGGTGGGCTGATGCCCGGTCGATGGCGAGCCGGCCGGGGCCGGAACGGCGATGGCGGTGCTCATGATGTCCCCCGAATGAAGATCAATTGTTATCGGCCGCAAACAACCGGATTGTTTTGCTAATTGTGTGATCGGCTGCTCGAAAGTATCCACGGCCTCGGCCGGGGTCAATGCGGATGTCCGGAAAGTGATTGTGACCGCCCGCACATCCCATTGTTGGAAGTGTCACCCCGGCGACGGTGCAATGGTGTTGACACTCAAAGTAGCGAGCAACTACGTTCAGTCCGAACGCGACTGTGGCCCGCATCCTGCGCGGCCCGGCGGAAATCGGGGGCGACTTCTGCTGTTCGCCGGCGGTCTCTTGACCGGCCGGTGGTTCGGCGTGCCTTTCCGGCCGCGTCGTAACTTGTTTATTTCAGCGAGGAGTCATCGTGCGAAAGATTTGTATCGTCGGCGATCGTTTCCGCGGTCTGGAGCAGCATGACCGGGTCAGCACGCTGAGCGGCTTCACCCGGTCCCTCGGCAGCGGAGCACTGGACACGCTGGACGAGAACCTGGTGCTGGTCGCCGGGGACGGCGTCGGGCCGTACGAGTGGGACCACCTGGCGGAGGCGCTCGCCCGCCGCGGCCTGGAGGATCGCATCACCATCGAGGCGCGCACCGAGCCGCTGGTGCGCCGGGGCGAGGCGCACAAGCACCGGGAGACGAACATCCTGGTGGCGGGCCTGCACCGGGTCGGCGACGGGCACTTCGCCGGCTCGCTGCGGGTGCACAACGACAACGAGCTGCTGCTCGACCACCAGACCGGCCAGCACGTGCAGGGCATGGTCTCGGTCGAGGCCGCGCGGCAGATGTTTCTGGCCGTGACCGAGCGGTACTACGCCAGTGTCTGGCCGCAGAACCACTACTACTACGTGCTGAACTCGATGAACGTGACCTTCGAGAACTTCCTGTTCCCGATCGGCGCGACCCTCGACCTGCACGTCGAGCGGGCCGAGGTGGACCGGCCGGAGCGGCTGGCCATGGCGGTGCGGGTCGACCTGTCACAGGCCGGCCGGCGCTGTGCCTCGGTCGCGATCGAGTACACCGCCTTCGAGTCCTCGGTGGTGGAGGGCAAGGAGACCCGGCGGGCCGAGGCGGCCATCGACATCGTCCTCGACCGGCACAACGCGGAGGAACTCGTCACCGTCTGACGGAAAGCGGAACCCGGCGCCGCCGGGTGACATCGGCCCGGCCGGTGTCACCCGGCGGCGCCTTTCCGTGTGCCGTACCGTCGAAACGGTTCGAAAGAAATGACGCCGCCGGGAATGCGTGTCGAACGCATTCCCTCAGCAATTGTGTGTGAAGTCCGGGCGTCTGATGCGCCCGGACTTCACACACAATTTACGCCGGACTCCATTGCTGCGACGCTAATCGTGAATCCGGCTCCGGCGCTGATGAAAATATCGGTCCGAACGCGGTCGGCGCGGGCTTGGGCATCGGCCAGATTGGCGATCAGGTCGCCCGCGCCGAGATGTCCGGTGATCGGGCCGAGCCGGCGCAGCGGCAGGTCGGTCAGTGCGGCGACCGCCGGCACGTAGAGCGAATCCAGCGTCGCATTCATGAGCCGGGGCGGATACACCACCCCGTCCGCGGTCCGGCCCTGTTCGGCCAGGTCCGAGAGCACCTTGGCGAGCAGCTTGCCCACCATGCCCCGCATCGCCTCGGCGAGCGCCTCGCTGCCGTTCTCCTGCAGGTAACGGCGCTTGGTCGCCTGGACGTCGACCGGCCAGGAGTCCTCCGGGGCCGCTGCGGCCGGCCGGTGCATGCTCTCCAGATGCGGCAGCGCGCCGGTGTGCAGGCTCAGCAGCGTGCTCGACGGTCCGCCGGGCGGTGCCGGATGCGATGCCGGGACGGCCAGCACCGCCGTCCCGGCATCGCCGTACAGCACCCCGTAGTCGCCGGACCAGCGATCGAAGCCCGGCCCGCGGAACGCGTCACCGGTGCAGATCAGCGCGGTGAACGCGGTGCCCGCCCGGGCTGCCCGGTCGGCCAGGTGCAGTGCGGCACCGGCGCCGTTGCACATCTGCTGCAGGCCGATCGGATTGGCCGTGGTGAGCCCGGCCCGGTCGGCGAGCGCGTGGGCCGGCGACCAGAAGTGGGCGCCCTGGAAGTAGGTCCAGGCGTAGTAGAGGTCCTCGACCTCGGCGGCCGGCTGACCGCTGCGGTCCAGCGTGGTCCGGGCCGCCGCGGCGGCGAGATCGACCGGGCTGCCGTCGGTGGCCGGCAGCGTCGTCGCCGGATCGGCCTCGGGGTGGCGGCCCCGCAGCCGGCCCTCGGCGATCGCCGAGGCCAGGGTGTCGGTGGTACCCGGCAGTTCCAGTGTCGCGGCGTGCAGGCGGAGATGGTGCCTGGTCATGGTGAACCCCCGTGGTGGCGCGGCCGGAACCGCGCGGGTCACCGACCGGCGGTCTCGATCGCGGAGATGAGTCTTTCCACGTACTCCCGGAGCTGGTCCCGCTCCGTGTCGGAGAACGCGTCTGCCATGCGCTGCTCCAGCTCGACGGCTCGCTCGTCGGCCTTGCGCAGCAGGGTCTGCCCGGCTCGGGTGAGCCGGGAGACCAGGACCTGACCGTGGTCCTCCGAACGGCGGCGCTCCACGAGCCCGCGCGTCTCCAGGTTGGCCAGCATCGTCGCCATCGTCTGCGGGGTGACCATGCAGCGCCGGGCGAGGTTGGCCCCGGAGATCCCGGGATGTTCGCCGAGCACGAGCAGGGCGCTGTATTGCGGGACGGTCAGGTCGAGGTCACGGAGGACGGCCGTCTTGCCGGCGATGACCACCTGCTCGGCTCGTTTGACCAGGTTGCCGAGTCGCTGCTCGATCGGCAGTCGCGTAGTCGTTCGCACGCTTCGCCTTCCCGGAACGGCCTCGCCTCCCGGTGCCGGCGAGGGTGGTCAGAAGATGCGGCCACTGTATCAGGGCCCTGATGTGTGTTCCACCTCCGATGGTTTCCATGAGGCTGCTGTGGCCAGGGTGACCAGCTTGTTCAGAACCTGAACGGCCTGCCGGTGTCCCTCGGCCGAGAGACTGCTGGTGGCGTCCTCGAGCACCGTGACGCGGAATCCGAGGGCCGCCGCCTCCCGGGCCGTCACGCCGACACCGTGCGAGAGCGCGATGCCGGCGAGGACCACGTGCGTGATCCCGCCGGCCCGCAGCCGGTCGGCGAGCGGCGTGCCGTCGAAAGCGCCCAGGCCGTACTTCGTGATGACCGGGTCGTCCGGCCGCACCTCCAGGGCGGAAACGATCCGGTTGCGCGCGGCCCCGGGATCGGCGCCCGGTCCGGTGCCGTCGAGGTAACGCACCCAGTACACCGGCACACCGGCCGCGCGGGCGTCCGCGGCGAGCACGGCGCACCGCTCGACCACCTGAGCGCCGTGTCGCGGTGACAGCGGCATCCGGGTGATCCAGGTCTGCAGGTCGATCAGAACCAGCGCTTCCATCGTCAACCGCGTCAGTAGCGGTGGCCGGCGGCGACGGGCAGCGCGTCGAGAACGGCGCGCACCCCGGCCGGGATCCGGATCGACGCGGCTGCCAGGTTCTCCCGCAGGTAGACCGGATTCTTGGTGCCCGGGATCGGCACCACGAACCGGCCCTGCGCCAGCACCCAGGCCAGCGCCAGCTGCGCGGGTGTCACGCCGAGCTGCCCGGCCTGCTCGCGGACCACGGCCGCGATCCGCCGGTTCTGCGCCATGGTGTCGGCCTGGAACCGGGGGTTGCCGTGCCGCCAGTCACCGGCCGGCAGGTCGTCGGGGGAGGTGAAGCGGCCGGCCAGGAATCCGCGGCCGAGCGGCGAGAACGGGATGAACGCGATGCCGAGTTCCTCGGTGAGCGGCAGTACCCCGGCGAGTGCGTCCCTCGTCCACAGCGACAGCTCGGACTGGACACTCGTCACCGGATGGATGGCGTGCGCCTCACGGATCTGCGCCGGGTCCGCCTCGGAGAGGCCGATGGCACGGGCCTTGCCGGCTGCGACCAGCTCGGCCATCGCGCCCCAGGTCTCGGCGAGCGGCACCGCCGGATCGACGCGGTGCAACTGGTAGAGGTCGACGTGGTCGGTGCGCAGCCGGAGCAGGCTGGCGTCGAGGGCGGCCCGCAGATGCTCGGGGCGGCCGTTGCGGTGCAGGTTGCGGGCACCGTCGACGATCAGGCCGCCCTTGGTGGCCAGCACGGCGTCGTCGCGGCGGCCGGCCAGGGCCTTGCCGACCAGGTACTCGTTGTCGAACGGGCCGTACATGTCCGCGGTGTCGATCAGGGTGGCGCCCGAGTCGAGTGCCTCGTGGATGACCTTGATCGAGGTCGACTCGTCACGGCCCTGCTCGTCGTAGACCCAGGACATGCCCATGCACCCCAGGCCGATGCGGCCCACCGCGGGTCCGTGGGTGCCGAGCGTGGTGGTGTCGATCACTTCTCTTCCTTTCCGGGCCGGGTCAGATCGGCCAGGTGGCGGGTGATGGTGGGAAGCGCGGGGTCGCTGTCGTGCGCGGCGACGTAGTGGTCGGGGCGGATCAGGGTCACCGAGATCCGGCGACCGGGTGTCCGGCCCGGCAGATCCCCGCCAGGCGGGCCCGCGGCGGGGCGCAGCAGGCTTCCGGTCCGGGTCCATCCGGAGATCAGTCTCGGGTACGCCCGGAGCAGCGCCGCGAATGCCGGGCCGGGAACCGGCTCCACGCCGTCCGGAACGGTCACCAGCAGCGAATAGCGGTCGTCCGGCAGCACGTCGCGGATCGGCCGCCAGACCTCGCCGTCGGTGGTGACCGCGAAGTTCGGCACGAGCGCGCCGTGCCGGACCGGCCGGCGGGTCAGGCCACGGGTCTCCGGCGCGATCGTGAGCCCGTGCGGGTACTCGTGCCGGGTGCCGGTGAGCCATGGTACGTAGTGCCGGTCGAAGAGCCCGGCCCGCGCCGCGGCACCGGCCGCCAGGTCACGGGCGGTGACCTGCCACGGTTTCCGGATCAGCCAGGCCCGGGTCTGCGCCTCGGCCTGCCGGACCACCGAGCGGGCCACGGCCGCGCGCTCGGTCTCGTAGGAGTCGAGGATCGCCTCGGGCAGATCGCCGTGCCACACCGCGGCCAGTTTCCAGGCCAGGTTGTGCGCGTCGGTGACACCGGTGTTGAGGCCCTGGCCACCGGCCGGGCTGTGAATGTGCGCGGCGTCGCCGGCCAGGAAGACCCGCCCGGACCGCGGGTGCTCGACGTGCCGTGCGTGGATCCGGAAGGCCGCGCCCCAGGACAGGTCGTGCAGGCGCAGGCCGCCCGGCCCGCGGGCGTCGACCAGGTCCTGCAGCAGGCCGAGGGTCACATCGTCGGAGGTCAGCTCGTGCGGGGCGGCGGTGAACACCCGGTGCCGCCCGTTCGGCAGCGGGACCAGCACCAGGACGCCTCGCGGCGAGCAGTAGTAGTGCACCGAGGCGGGCTCGGCCGTGCCGGTGATCGCGGTGTCGCCGAGCACGAACGTCTGCGGGTACGTCGCACCGTCGAAGTCGAGCCCGAGCAGCCCGCGGACCGTGCTGCCGGCCCCGTCGGCGCCGATCACGTGGCTGAACCGGTGGGTGCGCTCCACGCCGTCCGGCTCGCGGATGGTGGCCGTCACCCCGTCGGTGTCCTGGGTCAGCACGGTCAGTTCGGTGTGCCACTCCGGCTTGCCGCCCCGCTCGGCGAGAGCGGCGTGCAGCATCGCCTCCACGTCCGGCTGAACGATGATCTTCGGGCGGGTGGCCGTCCCGAACGGGATGCGCAGGATCGGCCGGCCGTCGGAGTAATACCGGAAGTCGGCGACGTCCTGTCCGTGCCCGGCGATGTGCGGGCCGCCGCCGAGCCGGCGCAGCACCTCGAGGGTGCGCGGCCACACCAGTAGTGCCTTGCTGAACTCGCTCGGAGCCGCAGCACGGTCGATCACCCGTACGTCCACGCCGCGTCCGAGGAGGATCGCGGCTGCCGTGAGGCCGACCGGACCGGCGCCCACCACCAGCACCGGATGGTTCTCCGGCATCGTTTCCACCCTTCGTTGTCCTCTGTTGAACCGATGCTCTCGCATGAGCATAAGGGCTCTGATACGCATCCTAAGTCAGAGGGGCTCGGGGCGGGTACCGGGTGGTACTGGCGGACATTTGACAGCTCGGTGGATAAGCGTCAGGATTCGTTAGACCATCAGAGTTCGAATATGCGTCTGGGTTCTGAGTAGCGGCTTCGGCCGCCCGGACCGCGCATCCCCGCAGAGCAAGGAGCTCGCGTCCATGTCCGAGGAATCCGGCGTGCCCAGGTCGCGCCCCACCCTCACCCTGATCACCGTCTGCGTGGCCGGTGGCCTGCTGCCGCTCTCCCTGACCGGCTCGTCGATGGCCCTGCCCGGCATCAACGCCGACCTCGAGCCGGGTCTGGCCGCCCTCCAATGGGTGGTCAACGCCTACAACCTGCTGTTCGCGAGCCTCATGCTGGCGGCTGGCTCGCTCGCCGACCGGCTCGGGCGCCGGCGGATGTTCGTCATCGGCTCGGTGCTGTTCGCCTCGGCCTCCGCGGTGAGCGCCGCAGCCGGGCACATCCTCGTCATCGACGTGGCGCGGGCCATCGCCGGTGTCGGCGCCGCCGCGGTGCTGACCAGCGGCAGCGCGATCCTGGCACAGACCTTCCAGGGCCCGGCGCTGGGCAAGGCGTTCGGTGCGCTCGGTACGTCGTTCGGCTTCGGGCTCGCCTTCGGCCCGTTCCTGTCCGGCCTGCTCGTGTCGGCCGGCGGCTGGCGGGCGGTCTTCGCCGCGCACGCCGCGGTCTCGCTACTGGTGCTGCTGGTCAGCCGGCTGCTGCCGGAGTCGCGTTCGGCGGCCGCCACCCGGGTCGACTGGCTCGGCACGATCACCTTCTCCGGCAGTCTGCTCGCCTTCGTGCTGGCCGTCGTGCAGGCGCCGCAGATCGGCTGGACCGACCCGGTCACCGTGGCCCTCTTCGTGGGATGCGCCCTGCTCATGGTGGCGTTCGTGTTCGCCGAGCGGCGTCAGGCCGCGCCGATGTTCGACCTGTCGCTGTTCCGGCAGTCCCGCTACGTGGCCGCCTGTCTGGTCCCGGTCGCGCTCGCCTTCGGCTTCGTGACCCTGCTGGTGCTGCTTCCGTCGTACCTGATCTCGGTCGACGGTGTGAGTGCCCAGCGGGCCGGCGTGACCCTGCTCCTGCTCACCGCGCCGACCCTGATCATGCCGTCGATCGCCGGTTACCTCTCCCGGTGGGTCTCGGCCCGGGTCCTGCTGGTCGTCACCCTGCTGCTGGTGGGCGGTGGTGCCGCCTGGCTGACCGTGATCGACCGTGGGGTCGGTGTGCTGACGATCGCGGGGCCGCTGCTGACCATCGGTGTCGGCATGGGCATCTCGCTGGCGATCCTGGACGCCACCGCGGTGAGCAGCGTGGAGCCGGAGCGAGCCGGCATGGCCGCCGGCATGTTCAACACCATGCGGCTGTCCGGCGAGGTCGTCGCCATCGCCACCATGGGCTCGGTGCTCGCCGGCCTGACCCAGGCACGGCTTGCCGAGGGCATCGGTGGCTTCCAGGCGGCCGGGGCGCCGTCGGCGTCCGAGGCGGCCGGCCAGATCGTCGCCGGTGACCTGGGCGCGGTGGCCGAGCGGGTCGCGCCGGAGTCGCGGGCCGCATTCGTCGACTTCGCGGCGGGCGCGTACTCGGACGGTTTCCACACCGCACTCTGGGTGCTGGCTATCGCCACCGTGCTCGCGGCCCCGGTGATCGGGGTGCTGCTGCGCGAGCGCAAGGCCGCCGCCACCGGACTGCACTCGGAGCCGGCCGCCCGCAGCCTCGACCCGGTCGCCTGACCGTCACGGCGCCTCACGTGGCCGGCCGCCGGCGCAGGTGGTGCAGGACCACCAGCGGGACGATGCCGATCGGGTACCAGATCAGGTCGATCGGGTCGAACGCGGCGCCGAGCACCAACCGGGCCGCGAGGCTCTCCGCGGAGAGCCTCGCGGGCACGCCGGTGAGCTGGAAGAGCTCGGCTCCCCAGCACCAGGCGAGCGCGATGCCGCCGGCGGCGAGCGGGGCCAGGCGCGGCGCCAGGAACCGCACCCCCGCCCAGGTCGTCGAGGCGTACAGGGCGGTCCCGGAGGACTGCTCCCACCAGCTGCCGAGGGGCACCACCGCCCGGATCGCGAGCGCCGCGGCCAGGAAACCGGCGGCGGCGATGATCATGATCAGCCGGATTCGCACCCGGCCGATCGTAGGGACCCGGTCAAAAGCGGGAACCGGCTCAGCCGGGAGGCGGGGCCGCCGACAGGGACGGAGGAGGCCCGGCCGGGCCACCGTTCACGAGCCTCGCCGACGCGAGCAACTGAGTCCGCCTTACGGGCCGCATCGGGGGTCCACCCGATGCGGCCCGGAACCGCATGTTCCTAACGTCGAGGTATGAAGCTGCTGCTCAGAGTGCTCGGCGTGATTGTGGCGCTGTTCTTCGTCGTTCGTGCGGTGGCCGAGCCGTTCGTCATCGACGTGACCGACCCCGCCACCTACGCCGCCGACTGGGGCGGCCCCAGCCTGATCGGGGTGCTGGCCGTGCACTGCGGTCCCGGTGTGCTCGCGGCGATGTTCCTCTACGGGTCCGTGGTGCGCTGGCGCAGGCGTGAGCCGGTGTCCGCGGGCAGCGTCGTCCCGGGGTCCCCGACATCGGCCTGAGCTCCTTCACACATTGATGCCCGTCAACTAGCGTGCAGATGGTCACGATTTCCGGTGACCATCTACGCCCGGCTCCGCCGGGATCGGGGGCACGCTGTGAAGAAGACAGTTTTCCGGCTTCGTGCGCGCGCTGTTCTTGCCGCTCTGGTCCTTGCTCCACTTCTCTTGTCCGGCCCCGCGAACGCCGCGGAGTCGTCGGCCCGGACCGCTGCGCTGCCGTCCGGGGTGCCGTTCACGACCATCCAGATGAACCTGTGCAACAGTGGCCTGGCCTCGTGTTACAGCCGGAACGGCGGCCGTTCGGTGGGGGAGGCCGCCCAGGTGATCGCCGTGCGGCGTCCGGACGTGGTGACGCTGAACGAGGTGTGCCGCAACGACGTCGTGTCGAGCCTGACGAATGCGATGGCTCAGACGTTTCCCGGACAACAGATCTTCGCCCATTTCCAGCCCGCCGGTGATCGGTCGCAGGGCGGTCTGCCGTACCGATGCCGGAACGGTGACGAGTACGGCATCGGAATCGTCGGCCGGGTGACCATCGGTAGTGTGCCGATCCGGACGTTCGGCGGCCTCTATCCCCAGCAGGACACCTCGTCCAGAGAGATGCGGGCGTGGCTGTGCGCGAGTGCCGGCGACATCTACATCGCCTGTACCACCCATCTGGCGTCCACCTCGGGGACCATCGCTCTCCAGCAGTGCCGGCAGTTGATGAACGCCGAGGTCCCGGCGGTGCGGGCCGCTGTCGGCGGGACCGCCTCCATCGTCGTCGCCGGTGACCTCAACCTTCGCTTCGGCGGATCGCCGAACGCGCAGAGCTGCGTGCCGGCGGGCTGGTACCGCAAGGGCGACGGTTCCGTGCAGCACTTCCTGACGACGTCGAACATGGCTTTCTCGTCCAGTCAGTCCCTGGCGATGACCTACACCGACCACGTCGCCTGGCGGGTCACCGTGGTCCCGTCCTGAGACGAGGTTCCGGCTGGAGGGCCACGTCTCCCGTTCCGAGATAGCCACGGCGCGCCCGGCGCGATAGAAACACGCCCATGAAACAGGGCGATGAAACAAGAGTGACGGTTCGCGATGTCGCCGAGCGGACCGGGCTGTCCATCGCGACGATCTCGCGGGTGCTGAACGGGCGGGCCAACGTCGCGGCACACACCCGCGAGCGGGTGCTCACCGCCATGGGCGAGCTGGGTCAGAAGGCCCCGCGACGGCGTGGCGAACGGGCCACCGGCATCTACGTCCGCTGCCCGTACGTGCTGACCGACTACTTCGGACTGATCGTCTCCGCGGTGGCCGAGGCGCTCGAGCCGCACGGCCTGCAGGTGATCCTCAACGCCGGGGTGGCCGCCCAGCGTGAGCACGTGCTCACGACGCTCACCGGGCGGCGGGACGTGACCGGGGCGGTGCTGATCCTGCCGCCCGAGCCGGGTGCCGAACTGGCCCGGCTGCGCGACCGCGGTTTCCCGTTCGTGGTGCTCGACCCCCGTACCGCGCCGCCCCGGAACCTGGCCGCGGTCTCCGCAGCGCACTTCTCCGGCGCCCGGCAGCTCACCGCCCACCTGGTCGAACTCGGACACCGGCGGATCGGCATCATCGGCGGTCCGCGTGACTGGCTGGCCTCCGAGAACCGGTTCGCCGGCTACCTGTCGCCGCTGGCTGACGCGCGCGTCCTGCCTGAGCCGGAGCTGGTGCGGTTCGTCGCCGAGCCCACCACCGAGCTGGGGTACCGCGCCGCCGTCGAGCTGCTGGGCCTGCCGGACCGGCCGACCGCGCTGGTGGCCTTCAACGACAAGATGGCGATCGGGGCGCTGCGGGCGGCCGCCGAGCGGGGCCTGCGGGTGCCCGAGGACCTGTCGGTGGCCGGGTTCGACGACATCGAGCTGGGCCAGGCCTGCCGTCCGATGCTGACCACGGTCCGGCAGCCGCTCGAGGAGATGGGCCGGATGGCGGTGCACCTGCTGCTGCGGATGCTCGGCGGCCACCGTCTCGACGCGTTACATCTGGAACTTGCCACCGAGCTGGTGGTCCGGGAGTCGACCGGACCGGTACGAGTCTGACGTGTTTCACGGTTCCGGAACCGGAACACGGCAATCCGGAACCCAAGTCCATTGACCCGTACAAATTGTCGAAGGTTTCCTTCCTGTTACCTGTCCCCCGTGCAGCAGGGAGTCCCTCATGAGAAAGACCGCGTTGCTCGCGGCGGCCGTCATCGGCGCCGCCTCGCTGAGCGCACCGGCCTACGCAGCCGGAGAGACCGTCAACGTCTACCTCACCACCACCTCGGACAGCGGCGGCCGGACCGTGACCCGCGGCCTGCAGCAGCAGGCCGCGATCGCGTTCGGCCCGGCCGGCGGCACCGCGAACCAGACCATCAACGTCGACGAGGGCACCACCTACCAGGTCTTCGAGGGTGGCGGCGCGTCGATCACCGACACCACCGCCTACCTGTTGCGCGGCGGCCCGATCAGCGCGGCCACCCGCGACGCCGTGATGTCGAAACTGTTCAGCCCCACCAACGGCATCGGGCTCTCCTTCGTCCGCAACCCGATCGGCGCCTCCGACCTGTCCCGGCCCGGCAACGTGTCGCTCGACGACACCTGCTGCGACCTGAACGACTTCGGCACCAACGGCTACGACACGAACGTCCGCCTGCTCACCCAGCAGGCCCGGCAGCTGAACCCGGCTCTGCGCGTCAAGGGGGTCCCGTGGAGCGCGCCCGGCTGGATGAAGGACAACGGCCGGATGGACCAGATGGGCTGGCTCAAGTGGGAGCACTACCCCACGTACGCCCAGTACCTGGTCAAGTACATCCAGAGCTACCAGGCCGCGGGTGTGCCGATCAACTACATCTCGGTGCAGAACGAGCCGAACTGCTGCCAGGCAGCGAACCCGACCGCGATGAACTACCCCGGCATGAGCTGGAACCCGTCCGGGCTCGTCGAGTTCACCAAGAACTTCGTCTACCCGGCGTTCCGCGCGGCCGGCATCAACACCAAGGTGCTGATCCACGACTGGAACTACGGGGACTACGCGAACTTCGGGGCGGCCATCCTCGCCGACGCCGGAGTGCGCAACGACCCGCTGTTCGGCGGCATCGCCTGGCACGGCTACTTCGGTGACCCGGTCGTCGGCACCCAGGTGCACGACGCGTACCCGTCGGTGAAGCAGTTCAGCACCGAGCACTCGGGTGGCACCTGGATCACGAACCAGCACAACGAGGACATGGCCGACATCGTCAACTACGCCCGGAACTACAGCAGCAGCCTGGTCAAGTGGAGCCTGGCGCTGAACCAGAACATGGGCCCGCACAACGGTGGCTGCGGCACCTGCACCGGCCTGATCACCGTGCAGGAGGGCGGCTCCCGGGCCGGGCAGGTCGACTACACGGTCGAGTACTACACGACCGGCCACCTCACCAAGTTCGTCAAGCCCGGCGCGGTACGGATCGCCTCCAACAACACCGCAGTGCAGAACGTGGCGTGGCGCAACCCGGACGGCTCCAAGGCTCTGATCGCCCACAACGGCGGCACCGGCAGCCAGTCGGTACGGGTCAACTGGGGCGGCCAGTCCTTCGTCTACACGCTGCCGGCCCGTACCACCGCGACCTTCAGCTGGTCCGGAACGTCGGCGCCTGCACCCGGCGGGACCGTCACCGGCCTCGGCGGCAAATGTGTCGACGTGGCGGGAGCCGTGAACACCAACGGCACGGCCATCCAGCTGTACGGATGCAACGGCACCGCCGCGCAGCAGTGGAGCCGCCCCGGTGACGGAACGCTGCGCTCGCTCGGCAAGTGCCTCGACATCAGCGGCCCGAGCAACGCCGACGGCACGGTCGCGCACCTGTGGGACTGCCACACCGGCACCTCCCAGAAGTGGACCCTGGACGGCTCGCAGCGGCTCGTCAACACGTACTCCGGCAAGTGCCTCGACGTGACCGGCAACAACTCCGCCGACGGCACCCGCCTGCAGATCTGGACCTGCGGCACCGGCGCCAACCAGAAGTGGTCCCTCAACTAGGACATCGGCTGTCTACAGTGCTCTCCATCGATCAACACAGGGAGAGCACTGTGGACGACGTCGTCCTGCGAATCCGGGACCTGGTCGGCTGGGACGGCCCGGAAGCGGCCCCGGACTGGCCGGCACACATCGAGGCGACCGGCATCCGGTTCCCCGCCGACTTCCGGCGGCTCGCCGAAACCTTCCCGCCCGGTGAGTTCCAGGGCTTCTTCAAGATCCTTCACCCTGACATGTACGAGGACGCCGCCGAGTACCGTGCCGCCTTCCGGGGCCACGCGGGACTGCTGAGGTGCCGGGCCTATCCGAAGCCGGGCGGCGTCATCCCGTGGGGCACGGTCCAGTTCGACTACCTGCTCTGCTGGATCCCCGAGGGCGACGACCCGGACCGCTGGCCGGTCGCGGTGTTCCGCCCTCACGGCCACGAGCCCGAGGCGCGCTACGAGATGACCGCCGCCGAACTCGTCCACGCCCTGCTGATCGTGCCGTGCCCGATCGAGAGACTCGCCTACGTCGCCGAGGCGGAGCAGCCGCCGGACTTCGGCGTCTTCGAGGACGACGAGCACGACGAGGACGACGGGGACGACGAGGACGACGGCCGTCCCGCACCGTCGCCCGGCTTCTGGATGCATCCCGCGCTTCTCGGTGCCCTGCCGGAGCCGGTCGACGCGGCGGCCGAACTCCGGCCGTATCTCACCGTGAGTCCCGGCACGGCGGACCGCAGCGCCGACGCTCTTCCGCTGCCCGGCGACTACCGGCGTCTGGTCGCCGAGGTGGGCACCGTGACAGCGGGTCCGGCGACCCTCCTCGCCCCGCCGCGGCTCGCGGCGGAGACCGAACGTCTGCGAGCCCGGATCGCGGGCGAGCGGGAGGCAGGCACCGGACCGCTCGGCCCGATCTTCCCCGAGGAGAACGGGCTGATCCTGTGGGGTGTGCTGGAGGGCGGCGGATATCTGTTCTGGATGCCGTACGGCCCGGATCCGGACGAGTGGCGGGTCGTCGCCCTGGACCGGACCTTGAGGTTCTCGGCTCACTACCGGATGTCGGCCACGCGGTTCCTGCTGGCGCTGTCCCGCGAGCCGGGCTCGGTCGTCCTGCCGCCGGTCTGAGCTGGAGGCCCTTCGCTCACCGTTCCGGGAGTGTCTGACCAGCGGATACAGCGAGGGCGGGCGTCGTGTGGCGCCCGCCCGCGTCAGGTTCTCAAGACTCGATCGACGGCGGGCGGCGCTGCGCGGGAATCACCGCGGTGGGGTCGCCCGGCAGATGCAACGGGGTCGTCTTCTCGTCCGCGGACCCGGTGACCCCGGCGGGAACGGCCGACTCGCCGGTCTGCGTGGTGACACCGGCAGGGACGGTCTTCTCCTCAGCCGGCGTGGTGACCCCGGCGGGGACGGTCTTCTCGTCGGCAGGCGTCGTGACACCGGCAGGGACGGTCTTCTCGTCGGCAGGCGCCGCCTTCGCTGTCTCGGTCGAGGCCTTCGCCGGCATCAGTAGAGGCCGGGTCTCGTCCGGGTCGGCGGAGGTCGCCATACGGTCCTCGTCCGGCCACACCTGCGCGACGGTGTCCTCGTCCTTCTCGGCGGCGGGCTTCGCGGCGGCCGGTGCGGCGGGATTGGTTGCGGCGGGCTCGGTCGCGGGAGGCGTGGGTGCGGCGGGCTTGGTTGCGGGCTTGGGTGCGGCAGGCTTGGGTGCGGCCAGACCCATACCGCTGACGATCGTCGGCTCGTCGGCCCCGATCGCCAGAACCGTGGTCGGCTCCGCCTCGGTGACCGGCGGTGCCGGCGGCGTCGTCGTAGCCACGGGCGGCGCGACAGGCGGCGTGGCGGGAGTCGCGACAGGCGGCCTGGCGGGGGACTGCGGCTGGGTCACGAAGACGGTGCGGTCGTTGTTGCCGTCCGCCTCGGTCCGGCCGCCGTCCGGCCTGCCGGCGGTACGACCGGCGGCGACGCTGCTGATCGCGACGGTCGGGTCCGCGGCGGGCCCGCTGTTGATCGCGACGGTCCGGTCCGCGGCGGGCCCGTTGCCGAGAGCGACGGTCCGGTCCGCGGGGACGCCGGTGCGGATCACTGTGGTCTGCTCGGCGGCGACCGGGGTACCGGCCACCTTCGCGGCGCCCCGGAACCGGCCGATCTCACCGATGATGGGCAGCACCGGCGGCTCGTAGCGGGCCCAGCGGCGGGCGCTCAGTGCCGTGCCGAGCAGCGGTATCGCCAGCACTGCGGCCAGGCCGTAGCCGGGCCGGCTGAGGTCGAAGCCCTCCTTGGCGACCTCCGGGGCCCACAGCGCCGCGTACGCCTCCGGCGCGTTGAACGCCCAGACGGTCACGCCCAGGTAGGCGGCTCCGGCCAGCACCGGTCCGGCGGGGGAGACGGGTCCCGCGGCGAGGATCGAGAAGAGGATGCCGGAGAAGAGCAGCAGGAGCAGCCCGCTGATCGACTCGGCGGCGAAGAAGTCCCGCCCACGGCTGCTCAGGTCGTCGGTGAAACCTACGGCGAGCAGCACCCAGATGCACGGAGCCAGCACCAGTGCGTAAAAGATCGACCTGAGGTGACGCATGATCCGGCACGGTACTCGGCACCTGCAAGAACTAACGTACCGGCTATGGAAGATCTATATCCCGGCCGTCCGACGGCTCTGTCCCGGGTCACCCTGAGCCGGATCATGACGGCGGTCGACGTGAACCTCTACGGGACCGTGCACGGTGGCGTGCTGATGAAGTTCGTCGACGACGTGGCCGGTGCCGCGGCGGCCCGGCACAGCGGCGGCACCGTCGTGACCGCGGCGATCGACGAGATCGTCTTCCTGGAGCCGGTCCGGGTGGGTGACCTGGTGCACGCGTACGCACAGGTCAACTGGACCGGCAGCACCTCGATGGAGATCGGCGTGAAACTGGCCGCCGAGCGCTGGGACGAGGTCGGCCCGGAGCCGCTGCCGGTGGCCACGGCATACCTGGTCTTCGTGGGTGTGGACTCGGCTGGCAACCCGCGCCGGGTGCCGCCGGTGCTGCCCGCCGACGACGAGGACAAGCGCCGGTTCACCGAGGCGATGATCCGCCGGGACCACCGTCTGGCACGGCGGGCGGCCATCCAGAAAGCACGGGCCGACCATCAGCGGTCGGTCGGCTGATCCGTCGTTAAGGTGTGGTGATGACGACAGGTGGGGTGACGGCGGGCACAGTTCTGTGGGAACCGCCGGCGGACGTCCGGGACACCTCCCGGATCGGGCGTTTTCTGACGTGGCTGGAGTCCGAGCGGGGGCTGTCCTTCGCCGGCTACGCGGACCTGTGGGAGTGGTCCGTCACCGACCTGACCGGCTTCTGGGGCGCGATCTGGGACTACTTCGAGGTCGTCGCGCACGAGCCGGCCACCGCGGTTCTCAGTGGCACCACCATGCCGGGAGCGCGCTGGTTCCCCGGCGCCACCCTCAACTACGCCGAGAACGTGCTGCGGATGCCCGGCCTCGCCGACGACGAGCCGGTCGTTCTCGCGTACTCCCAGACTCGTGAACCTGTCACCCTCACCGCCGGTGAGCTGCGCGCCGAGGTCCGGAGGGTTCGTGCCGGGCTGAAGGCCCGGGGTGTCGGGAAGGGCGACCGGGTCGCCGCCTACGCGCCGAACATCCCGGAGACCTATGTGCTGATGCTGGCGACCGCGAGCCTCGGCGCGATCTTCTCGTCCTGCGCGCCGGAGTTCGGCACCCGCAGCGTGATCGACCGGTGGAGCCAGATCGAACCGAAGGTTCTGGTCGCGACGGACGGCTACCGCTACGGCGACAAGGACATCGACCGGACCGGCGAGATCGCCGCGATCCGGGCGGCGATCCCGTCGATCGAGCACGTGATCACCATCGGATACCTCCGCGGGGGCGGCGACTGGGACTCGCTGACCGGCGACGAGCTCGAGCCGCTGGAGTTCGAGGCGGTGCCGTTCGATCACCCGCTCTACGTGCTGTACAGCTCCGGCACCACCGGCCTGCCCAAGCCGATCGTCCACGGCCACGGCGGCATCCTGCTGGAGCACCTGAAGATCCTGGCACTGCACCACGACCTCGGCCCCGGCGACCGGTTCTTCTGGTTCACCACCACCGGCTGGATGATGTGGAACTACCTGGCCAGCGGTCCGGCCGTCGGCTCGGCGATCGTGCTCTTCGACGGCAACCCCGGCTGGCCCTCGCTGAACACGCTGTGGGAGCTGGCCGGCACCGCCGGCATCACCTACTTCGGCACCTCGGCGCCGTTCCTGCTGGCGTGCCGCAAGGCCGGGATCACCCCGCGGGTCTCCCTCAAGGGCCTCGGCTCGACCGGTGCGCCACTGCCGGCCGAGGGCTGGGGCTGGGTATACGACGCGGTCAGCCCGGACGTCCAGCTGCTCTCGCTGTCCGGCGGCACCGACGTGTGCACCGGGTTCGTCGGCGGTGTCCCGCTGCTGCCGATCCGGGCCGGGGTGATCACCTGTCGCAGTCTGGGCGCCCGGGTCGAGGCCTACGGCCCGGAGGGCAAGCCGGTCCTCGGTGAGCTGGGCGAACTGGTGATCACGGCGCCGATGCCGAGCATGCCGGTCGGCTTCTGGAACGACCACGACGGCTCGCGCTACCGCGAGGCCTACTTCGACGTCTTCCCGGGCGTGTGGCGGCACGGCGACTGGATCACGATCGACGACGCCGGCGGCTGCGTGATCACCGGCCGCTCCGACGCCACCCTCAACCGGGGCGGGGTGCGGCTCGGCACGGCCGAGTTCTACTCCGTGGTGGAAGGGCTGCCGGAGATCGTCGACTCGCTTGTCGTACACCTGGACAAGCCGGATGACCCGAACGGTGAACTGCTGCTCTTCGTGGTGCTCACCGAAGGACTGCAACTCGACGACGCGCTGCGCGCGCGCATCGCCCGTGAGCTGCGCGGTTCACTCTCGCCCCGGCACGTGCCCGACGCCGCCCATCAGGTACGCGCACTGCCGCGCACCCTCTCCGGCAAGAAGCTGGAGGTGCCCGTGAAGAGAATCCTCACCGGCACCCCGGTGGAGGCCGCGGCGGCCGAGGGCGCCCTGGCCAACCCCGGCTCCCTGACCGCCTTCGCCGACCTTTACGCCGAACGGGTCAGACCAACGTCAGCGTGACCTTCTCGGTGGCGGCGCGCGCCTCGGTCCTCGACGGGTCCAGGTTGGCGCACAGGACGATCGAGGCGCCGGCGACCAGCGGTGCCAGCAGCCAGTCGGTGGCGTCCGGGTGGGCCGAGGTGTCGATCAGTACCCGGGCGCCGGCCGTGATGCCGAGCTGGGCGGCCCGTTCGGCGGCCTCCTCGAGCACGTCGTGGTGACTCAGCTCGATCGGCCCGGCGAGGGCGCGGTCGGCGGGGTCGACCGGTGCGCCGCGGAAGTGGTCGCCGTGGTTGCGGACCTCGGTCACGTAGTCGACATATCCGGCGGGCGGGGTGCGCAGCGGCATGGCCAGCGGAAGCAGGCCGGTCGCGTACCGGTCGAGGGTGGGCCAGCCGGCCGCCGTCTCCACCCGGTCCGGCGTGGTGAACAGGGCCTCCACCGGCTGCGGGTCGCCGCCGAGATCGACGGCCAGGCCGGCCGCCGACACGCCGAGCAGCAGCGCCGCGGTCTGCCAGTGCGGCGGCAGCAGCAGGGCCACCGCGTCGCCGTGGCCCAGACCGACCCCGTCGGCCATCAGGTTCGCGGTCTTCGCGACCCAGTTGTCGAGCGTCGCCCCGGACAGCTCGGTCCGGTCGCCGGTGGCATCGTCGTACCAGGTCAGGAGCGGTGCGGCCGGGTCGCGCCGGACCGTGTCAGTGAACACCTGCGGGATCGTCGTCATCATCGCTTCACAGCGTAGGCGGGTCACGGACAGTATTGGTCACAGAAGGGCCGCAACGATCGAGGTGTCGCGGACACCTCCCTGAAGCCTTCCCGGCGTACCCTCGAACCGTTGGTGGTTCCGCCGCCGTAGAGGTAGTTCGGACCACCGCATCGGTACGTCAGAGACGCCAAGGAGATGCCTCGTGACCCCCGGTCGCCCCCCGCGAGTGCTCGTCGACGCCACAAGTGTCCCCGCTGACCGGGGTGGTGTCGGCAGATACGTCGACGGGCTCCTCGGAGCTCTGGAGCAGCAGAGCCCCGGCCGCATCGATCTCGCCGTCGTGTCCCAACGGGCGGATGCGGAGCGTTACCGCCGCATGCTTCCCAGTGCCGAGGTGATTCCCGGCCCGGCCGCGATCGTGCACCGGCCGGCGCGCCTGGCCTGGGAACAGACCGGCTTGCCGCTGCTCGCCCAGCAGGTCGGCGCCGACGTGCTGCACGCGCCGTTCTACACGTGCCCGCTGCGAGCCGGTTGCCCCGTCACCGTCACCGTGCACGACGCGACCTTCTTCACCGAGCCCGAGCATTACGACAACACGCGCCGGACCTTCTTCCGCAGCGCGATCAAGACGTCGCTGCGCCGGGCGGCCCGGGTGATCGTGCCCAGCAAGGCCACCCGCGACGAGCTGATCCGCCTGCTCGACGCCGACCCGACCCGGATCGACGTGGCGTACCACGGGGTCGACCACACGGCCTTCCATGCCCCCACCGAGGACGAGAAGGCCAGGGTCCGCGCCCGGCTCGGCCTGGGCGACTCCGGTTACGTGGCGTTCCTCGGCGCCAAGGAGCCCCGCAAGAACGTGCCCAACCTGATCCGCGGCTGGGCCCGGGCGGTCACCGACTGGCCGCGCCCGCCGGCCCTGGTCATCGCCGGGGGACAGGGCCACGACGACGACATCGACCGCGCGGTGGCCGAGGTCCCGTCCCACCTGCGGCTGCTCCGGCCGGGCTATCTGCGGTACGCGGACCTGCCCGGCTTCCTCGGCGGCGCCCTGGTGGCCTGCTACCCGTCCTTCGGCGAGGGTTTCGGGCTGCCGATCCTGGAGGCGATGGCCTGCGGCACCCCGGTGCTCACCACCCCGCGCCTGTCGCTGCCGGAGGTCGGCGGTGACGCGGTCGCGTACACGACCGAGACGCCGGACCGGATCGCGGCGGACCTGGCCGATCTGCTCCACGACGAGGATCGCCGCCGGACACTCGCCAAGGCCGGCTTCGATCGGGCGAAAGAGTTCACCTGGGAGTCCAGCGCGGAGGTACATGTGACAACGTGGAACCGGGTCGCATCTTGATCATCTACTAAACTCTCCGCGCATGAGCGACCAACAGGCTGTGCTGTACGGAGTCGTGCTGGCTGGGGGCACCGGAACCCGTCTCTGGCCGCTGTCCCGTGCCGGTCATCCAAAGTTCCTGCACCCACTGACCGGGACCGAGGCGTCCCTTTTGCAGGCCACGGTGGATCGGCTGGACACTCTCGCCTCACCCGATCGGGTGTTCGTGGTGACCGGTGTGGCGCACGCCGCCGCCGTGTCCCGTCAGCTGGCCTCCATGCCCGAGGAGAACGTGCTCGTCGAGCCGTCGCCGCGGGACTCCTGCGCGGCGATCGCCCTGGCGGCCGCGGTGATCGCCCGCCGCGACCCGGAAGCCATCATGGGGTCGTTCGCGTCGGACCACCTGATCGCCGACAAGGCGGCGTTCTCCGCGGTGATCCGGGAGGCCATGGTGGGTGCGGCCCAGGGTCTGCTGATGACTCTCGGGATCACCCCGACGCGGCCCGAGACCGGGTACGGCTACCTGCAGTGCGGTGCCGCGGTCGGCGACGGCCCGCTGCTGAAGGTCGACGAGTTCAAGGAGAAGCCGTCGTACGACGTGGCCGAGAGCTACGTGAAATCCGGCAACTACCTGTGGAACGCCGGCATGTTCGTCTGGCGGGTCGACACCTTCCTGGCCGAGCTGCACCGGCAGCAGCCCCAGCTCGCGGCCGGTATCAGCCGGATCGCCCAGGCCTGGGGCACCGCCGACCAGGAGGAGGTCATGGGTGACGTCTGGCCGACGCTGCCGAAGATCTCCGTCGACTACGCCGTGATGGAGGGCGCGGCCGCGGTGGGCCGGGTGGGCACCGTCCCCGGCGACTTCGGCTGGAACGACGTCGGCGACTTCCACACCCTCGGCGAGGTGCTCACCGCCGACCAGGCCGGCAACGTGGTGGTCGGGCCGGAGAACGCCGCCGAGCGGCCCGCCGTCCTGCTCCGGGAGACCCAGGGGCTCGTCGTCGTCCCCTCGTCCGGCCGTCTGGTCGCCGCGATGGGCGTGCGGGACCTGGTCATCGTGGACACCCCGGACGCGGTCCTGGTCTGCCCGCGGGACCGCGCCCAGGAGGTCAAGCAGCTGGTCGACCATCTGAAGGAACTCGGCCAGCACGGTTACATCTGACGCCCGCCCTCCCGCGATCTTGTGAGTTTGCGGTCGCCGCCGAGGCGGAGCCCACGAGATCGCGGAAAAGGTGCGGTCAGGAGAGGCGGGACAGGGCCGGGGCGATCTGGCGCACCGTGCCGGATGCCAGCGGCGACGGCAGCGCGCCGGCGTCGAACCAGGCCAGCTCCGCGGACTCCGCGCTGATCCGCTCGACGCTGCCCGCCGGGGCGTGCAACAGGAACCGGACGTCGTAGTGCACCGACGGCTCGGCCGGGGCACCGTCGGCCGCACCGCACCGTACCTCGTGGACGTCGATGTCGATCGGAGTCGGGTCGAGGACCAGGCCGGGGATGCCGGACTCCTCGGTCGCCTCCCGGAACGCGGCCGCGGCCAGCGTCTCGTCGCCGGCCTCGCAGTGGCCGCCGAGCTGCATCCACAGGCCCAGCCGGCCGTGCAGGCAGAGCAGGATCCGGCCGTCCGTGCCGATGATCAGGGCACTCGCGGTGACGTGCCCGGCCCGGTGGGCGCGGGTCATCGCGACCGGGCCGTCGGCCAGCAGGTCCAGGGTGCGCTTACGGGCCAGTTCGGCGTCGCCGGAGGTGGCCGTCCAGGTGGAGAGGACGTCGACGGCGTTCTCGTAGAGGGCGGTCATGCCGGGGCTCCATCGATGTAGATCAGGGTGACGCCCTCGTCGTCGATCACGGCTTCGGTGCGGACGCCTTCGGCGGCGAGGGCGGCGCGCAGGCGGTGGGCCTCGGCACCGGTGCGGATCAGGGCAGCGGGACCGCCGGTGGTGGGGGTCAGGCGGATGCCGCCGGCGAGGCGGACATCCGACACGAGGAGATCGCCGAGTCTGTGCAGCGCTCGGGTCACGGCAGCCGGGGGACCGGCCGGCGGCTCGTCGGGCGGCGGGGTCCCCGCGCCGACCGGAGGAGGGTTGACCAGGCTGCGTCCGCCGGTGTGGGGCAGTTCCCGGAGTGACGCGGCGGCCCACAGGCCCTCGGCGCGGGCTTCCGCCGTACCCAGTCCGAACATGTCGCTGTCGGCGTCACGGACCAGGACGGCAGCGCCGGGGCCGTCGTCGGTGGTCAGGCGGGGGAAGCCGCGGACGACGGCGACCGGTACACGATCGGATTTGCCCTTCACCAGTTCCGCGGCGGCGGAGAGCTCGTCGATCACGGCCATCTGGGTGAGGCTCAGCTCGTTGCCGTACGGGTCGAGCTGGCCGCGGTGATCGAGCAGCGCGTCGATGCCGGCGGCGCCGAGTGCCACGTCGGTCAGGCCGTTGCGCCAGGTCCGTCCCATCGTGTCGGAGATGATCACAGCGACGTCCAGGCCGCGTTCCCGGAGGGCGGCGCGCAACCGCCGGGCCGAGGCGTCCGGGTCCTGGGGCAGCAGCACCAGGTGGGTCTTGTCGACGTTCGACGCGTCGATACCGGCCGCGGCCATCACAAAACCGTGGTGCGTCTGCACGATCGTGGTGGGCCCGCGGCGGGCGACCACGCGGGCGGTCTCCGCGGCCAGCGCCCGCTGCCGGGCCTCCTCGCGCTCGGGACCGTCGGCCGGCACCTCGACGAGCCGGCCCTCCGCCTTCGAGACGATCTTGCTGGTCACCACGAGGACGTCCCCGCCGGTGATCCAGGGCGCCGCGTTCGTGATCAGCTCGGCCAGGTCGTCGCCGGCCGTGACGTCGCCGATCCCGCGGACCGGCAGGATCTCCAGGCCGTCGATCATCGGGCCAGCTCCAGGGCGTCGGCCACCATCCGGGCCGTGGCGTCCTCGTCGCGCATCCACAGCGGGACCGCCCGGGTCCGCACGCCGGGCACCTGGGCGCCCTCGTCGGAGGTGTCCACCAGCCACGCGTCCAGCAGGCCGCCCTCGGCTCGCGGGCCATACATCCGGCCGACCCCGGCGGCGCTCACCTCGACCTCCAGCGTGGCGAGGCACTTGTCGGCCATCCCGCGGACCGGCGAGCCGCCGATGATCGGCGAGACACCCACCACCGGTGCCGGGCCGGCCGTCACGGCCTCCCGGAGCGCCGGCACGGCCAGGATCGGCGCGATGCTGACCACCGGGTTGCTCGGGGCGACCAGAACCACGTCGGCCGCCTCGATCGCGTCCAGGACCCCGGCCGCCGGCTTCGCCACGTCGGCACCGCGGAAGACGAAGTTGTGCGTCGGCACCGCACCCCGGTAACGGACCCACCACTCCTGGAAGTGGATCGCCTTCCGCTCGCCGTCGACGTCCACGACGACGTGCGTCTCCAGCCGGTCGTCGGTGGCCGGCAGCATCGTGATGCCGGGCTGCCAGCGCTCGCACAGGGCCGCGGTCACCGCGGAGAGCGGGTATCCGGCGTTCAGCATGGTGGTGCGTACCAGGTGGGTGGCGGTGTCGGCGTCACCGAGACCGAACCAGGACGGCTCCACGCCGTACTTCGCCAGCTCCTCCTTGACCACCCAGGTCTCGCCGACCCGGCCCCAGCCGCGCTCCGGGTCGGCGGCGCCGCCCAGCGTGTACATGACGCTGTCCAGGTCGGGACAGATTTGAAGGCCGTGCATACGCACGTCGTCGCCGACATTGACGATCGCCGTGACGTCGGCGCCGATGGCACGGGCGTGCGCGCGCACGCCGACGAGGAAACGGGCACCGCCGATGCCCCCGGTCAGGACCACGATCCGCATTCCCTCATCCTCGCGCACCCGCGCCGACGGACCGGTTGCCGGGTGCGGGTTTACTCTGGGCCGACTCCGAACAACCGCAACGGGAGCTACCGTGACCACACCATCGCAGCCTGACCAGGCCGCCGAGAAGCCCATCGGGCAGTACCTGCGGCCCCTGCGCGACCTGGCCGCATACGCCCTGATCGCGGCGTCGGCCGTATTTCTCTTCGTGGCGGTGATCAGCCTCTTCGGCGAGGACTTCACCGCACGGACGCGAAGCAGCTTCGGCTCCTTCGTGAATCTGGAGACGATCCTCTTCCCGTTCGCCGCCGTGATCCTGTCGCTCGGCGTCAAGCCGGTGCACCCGAAGGCGAAGCTGATCACCATGATCGCGCTGGGGGAGTACGCGGTGGCGTCCTTCTTCGGAGTGATCTTCGGTCTGCTCTTCGGGGTGAGCGGGATCGCCGCCATCGACGCGGCGGCGGCGTTCAACGCGCTGCTCGTACGGGTCGCCTGGCTGGCGCTGCTCGGTCTGACGGCCTATGCCGTGCTGCAGATATGGCTGGGTGTCTATCCTCGGCCGGTCTCGCAGCCGGGCGTGTACGGGCAGCCTCAGCCTCAGCCGTACCAGTACGGCCCGCCGCCCGGATACGGCCAGCATCAGCCCTACGGAGCCCCGGCTCCCGGTCCGGTACCTCCGGGTACCCCGATGCCGCCGCCGGTGGCCACGCAGCCGTTCAGCGTGCCGCCCGCGCCCTACGGTCAGTATCCGTCCGTCCCGCCGCCCGTCTGGGGCGCGGCGAGCCCGCCCCACGCGCCGCAGTCGGCCCCGCCCGCGGCCCAGCACTCGGCACCGCCCGCCACGCCGTACTCGGCACCGCCCGCCACGCCGTACTCCGCGCCGCCCGCAGCCCCGGCGGTTCCGTTCGCGGAGCCGACGCAGCCGGTGCCGCCACCGCCCGCCGACCGTACCGAGGTGCTGCCGCAGGACCGCCCCGGCTTCGGTCCGGCCGACCAGGATCCGCCCCGCTCCTGACCCGTCCGGGCCCGGGATGGTGTCCCAGGACACGTTCCGGGCCCGTGACCACTGCGGCAGCCGAAACGATTCCGGCCTAGGCTGCTTTGCGTGGTAGAGGTCAACGTGGAACCCGTACCGACCGAGGCGAGCATCCGCCGCGCACTGCGCCGGGCCGCCGACGGTAAAGCGATCGACGTCGACGAGGCGGCCGCGCTGCTGGCGGCGACCGGTGAACAATTCGACGAGCTGCTGGCGATCGCCGGCGGCATCCGGGACGCCGGACTGCGCGAGGCCGGCCGGCCGGGCGTCGTCACGTACTCACGCAAGGTCTTCATTCCCCTGACCCGGCTCTGCCGGGATCGATGCCACTACTGCACGTTCGCCACCGTGCCGCACAAGCTGCCGGCCGCGTTCCTGGAACGCGAGGAGGTCCTGGAGATCGCCCGCCAGGGCGCCGCGCAGGGCTGCAAGGAGGCGTTGTTCACCCTCGGCGACCGGCCGGAGGAGCGCTGGCCCGCCGCCCGGCAGTGGCTCGACGAGCGGGGGTACGACTCCACCCTCGATTACGTGCGCGCCTGCGCGATCGCCGTGCTCGAGGAGACCGGTCTGCTGCCGCACCTCAACCCGGGGGTGATGGACTGGGCGGAGCTGCAGCGGCTCAAGCCGGTGGCGCCGAGCATGGGCATGATGCTGGAGACCACCGCCACCCGGCTGTGGTCGGAGAAGGGCGGCCCGCACTACGGCTCGCCCGACAAGGAGCCCGCCGTCCGGCTGCGGGTCCTCGACGACGCCGGCCGGGTCGGTGTCCCGTTCACCACCGGCATCCTGATCGGCATCGGGGAGAACCTGACCGAGCGGGTCGACTCGCTGTTCGCGATCCGGCGGGCGGCCCGCGAGTTCGGGCACATCCAAGAGGTGATCGTGCAGAACTTCCGCGCCAAGCCCGACACGGCGATGCGCGGGATGCCCGACGCGGAGCTGCGCGAGCTGGCCGCCACGGTGGCGGTGGCGCGGATCATCATGGGGCCGCGGGCCCGGATCCAGGCCCCGCCGAACCTGATCGACGACGAGTTCTCCCTGCTCCTGCGGGCCGGCATCGACGACTGGGGTGGCGTCTCCCCGGTGACACCCGATCACGTGAACCCGGAACGGCCCTGGCCACAGATCGACCTGCTCGCCGAGAAGTCGGAGAAGTCCGGGTTCGTCCTGCGGGAAAGGCTCACGATCTATCCGGAGTACGTCCGCCGCGGTGACGAGGGCTGGCTGGATCCCCGGCTGAAGGCCCACGTGACGGCGCTGGCGACCGAGGACGGCCTCGGCGCCGACGTGAAGCCGGTGGGCCTGCCCTGGCAGGAACCCGACGACGCGTTCGGCGGCGGCCGCACCGACCTCCACAAGAGCATCGACACCGACGGCCGCACCGAGGACCGGCGCTCCGACTTCGACCACGTCTACGGCGACTGGGAGGAGGTGGCCGCGCACGTCAAGGCGGCGCCGGCGACGATGCCGACCGATGTGGTGGCGGCGCTCAAACTGGCCTCCGAGGATCCCGGTGCGCTTCTTCTGGAGAAGAACGAGGACAAGGCGATGGCGTTGTTCAACGCCGACGGCGCGGCCCTCGACGAACTCACCCGGATCGCCGATGACCTGCGAAAACACGTCAACGGTGACGACATCACGTACGTCGTGAACCGCAACATCAACTTCTCGAACGTCTGCTACGTCGGCTGCCGGTTCTGCGCGTTCGCCCAGCGCGAGAAGGACGCCGACGCGTACCGGCTCTCCGTCGAGCAGGTCGCCGACCGGGCCGAGGAGGCCTGGCGGGACGGCGCGTCCGAGGTCTGCATGCAGGGTGGCATCGACCCCAAGATGCCGGTCACCGCGTACGCCGACCTGGTCCGTGCCGTGAAGCAGCGCGTGCCGGGGATGCACGTCCACGCGTACTCCCCGATGGAGATCGTCACCGCGTCGGCGAAGGCCGGCGTGTCACTGCGGGAGTGGCTCACCGAGCTGAAGGCGGCGGGGCTGGGCACCATCCCCGGCACCGCGGCCGAGATTCTCGACGACGACGTGCGCTGGGTGCTCACCAAGGGCAAGCTGCCCGCCTCCGCCTGGGTCGATGTGGTGACCACCGCGCATCAGGTCGGCATCCGATCGAGTTCGACCATGATGTACGGCCACGTCGATCACCCCCGCCAGTGGCTGGGGCACTTCCGGGTGCTGGCCGGCATCCAGGACGTGACCGGCGGCTTCACCGAGTTCGTGGGGCTGCCGTTCGTCCACACCAACGCCCCGATCTATCTGGCCGGCATCGCCCGTCCGGGTCCGACCTGGAGGGAGAACCGGGTCGTGCACGCGATGGCGCGGGTACTCCTGCACGGCCGGATCGACAACATCCAGTGCTCGTGGGTGAAACTCGGCGACGAGGGTACCCGCGTGATGTTGAACGGCGGGTGCAATGACCTGGGCGGCACCCTGATGGAGGAGACCATCTCGCGGATGGCCGGCTCCGAGCACGGTTCCGCCCGGACGGTCACGGAGTTGAAGGAACTGGCAGCGGCGGCCGGTCGTCCCGCGGTGGAACGCACCACGGTGTACGGACGCAGATGATCGATCTTCTTACACCCTGGTGGGACGTGATTGACGGAAGATCACCGGGGGCATGATCCATTCGGCGGACCCGGGTCGGGGGACCCGGTGCCGCCAGATTACAAAACGGGTTAAATTGGACGCGAAGGCAGGGCTTCGCGTTACCTTCCGGTGGCTTGAAGCGATAGGGCTGCAACGGCCTCGTGATCCGTTCTCACACGTGCGGTAAACGGGGCCATTTAGCAGGTTCGGCTTGACGACGCACGTCTTACACGCGTGTAATTTTGGTGGGGTTGTGGGGACGATGTGGCACAAAGGCGTCGTACCCACAAAAACACGCCGCGTGCGTGGGGGGTCAGCGCTGGATTCGTACCGGCGCGGAATTTGGAGGCACGCCGATGGAAACGACGCAGGTTGAAGGGGTAGACCTGCTCGGGGACGCGCCCGAGTGGCAGGAGCGGGCACTGTGTTCACAGACCGATCCCGAAGCGTTCTTCCCTGAAAAAGGTGGCTCGACGCGCGAGGCTAAGCGCATCTGTGGCCGCTGTGATGTGAAGGCCGACTGTCTGGAGTACGCACTCGGCCATGACGAACGTTTCGGCATCTGGGGTGGACTGTCCGAACGTGAACGTCGCAAGTTGAAGCGGCGGGTCGCCTAAGCCAACTCGTCGGGATCCACCCCGAGCAGGTTGGCAACCTGCTCGATGATCACATCGTGGACGAGGTCGGCGAGGTCCTCGCGATCCATCGCCCGGAATTCCAGCGGGCGTCGGTACAGCACGATCCGCGGCGGCAGCTCATGCCGCCCCGGACGGCCCGGCAGCAGCCGGGCCAGGGGTACCTCGCCGTCCTCGAGCACGTCCGAGTCGTAGACGTTCAGCTCCGGCGGCACATCCTCGACCGCGAACTCCACGCCGGCCAGCTCCTTGGCATAGCGGCGTTCCAGGCTCTCGACGGTGTCCAGCACCAGGTCGTCGAAGATCTCGGCCTTCGTGCGGGCCAGCGGAACGGTCGCCGGCACCAGGCGGCCACGCAGGCCGCGCCCGTGCCGGTCCCGGCGCGCGGGATGCCCCGGACCGGGCTTGCGCGGCGCCTTGCCATCCGTGCGGCGGCGTTCGGGGCTGGTGGTCACGCGGCCAGCGTATCCCCACCCGGGCGACAGACGTGGTCAGCCCGTTCTCCCCGTGTGTCCGCGCCGGGGATTCGCCCCAACGAGGCGGCGTGTTCAACGAACATCGCCGAATCGTGATACGCCCCGGTCGGCGTGTCGCGACGCAACACGACCCGGAATCGCGAACGGGGAGATAAGTTGCCGCCGTGAGGTCACCACGGCGTTGCTCCCGGAACGGCTGTCCCCGACAGGCGGTCGCCACGCTGACCTACGTCTACGGCGACTCCACGGCTGTCGTCGGCCCTCTCGCCGCCTTCGCCGAACCCCACACGTACGACCTGTGCGAGCCGCACGCCCGCAGCCTCACCGCCCCGCGAGGCTGGGAACTGGTCCGCCACGACGGTGACTTCGCGCCCCCGCCCCCCACCACCGACGACCTCGTGGCCCTTGCCGAGGCCGTCCGCGAGGCGGCCCGCCCGATCACCCCGCGTCCGGACGAGGCCGACCACACGCCGGGTCACCAGACCGGCCGGCGTGGCCACTTACGGGTGATTCCGCCCTCCCACTGACGAGCCGCCACCTCGCGCGGCTTCGTTCCCTTCCGGCGCGTCAGGCGACGCGGGCAGGTCGCTCGCCCCACGCCGCGCCAGACGTATGCCGCCCTGGGTGCGCCGGCGTGGAAGCGGTGCGTGCGGCAACTCGCCGCGGTGCGGGAAGTGCGGCTGGGGGTGCCGTCAGACGAGGGCGACCAGCTGGAAACGCTTGCGCAGCCACGGCAGCAGGACGCGGTAGGCGTCGATGGTGGCGGGCTGGGCGTAGTCGTGGGAGAGGACGATCGCGCCGGGTCCGGTGTGCTTCTTGACCAAGCGGATGATCTTCTGGCCCTGGGCTTCGCGGGAGACGCCGGGAGCCTGGTCCCAGTCGCGCGGGTCGACCTTCCAGTAGATCGAGTGCATGCCGAGCTCGGCGGAGATCCTGACGAGAGCCGGGGTGAAGTTGCCGCCGGGCGCGCGCATGTACCGGATCTTGGCGTCCGGGACGGCGGACCGGATGGCGGCGTTGGTGCGTTCCAGGTCGGCGCGGATCGCGTGGTGGGACCGCTTGCCGAGTTTGAGGTCGTGGTTCCAGGAGTGGTTGCAGAAGCTGTGCCCGCCCTGAGCGATCGCGCGAACCAGGTCAGGGTGCCGCCGCGCCTGAGTCCCGACCAGGCAGAACGTGGCCTTCACCTTCTCCTTGGCGAGGAGTTTGAGCAGTTTGGGCGTGAGGTCGGGGTCGGGCCCGTCGTCGAAGGTGAGGGCGACTCCCTTGGTGCCGGTGACCAGCAGGCTGCCGGCCGGGCCGGTCCGGCCTTTCGGCTTGTTGTTGATCCGGGCGATCGAGGTGCCCTCGGTGCGCGGCGTCGTCGGGGACGGCTTGGCGGCCGGCGCGGACGTCGAGGGGGAGGCCGGAGCGGGAGCGCTCGGCGGTGGTGCGACCGAGGGGGCCGGCGGCTGTGCGGTGGTGGTCGCCGCGGTCGCCTGACCGACGAGCCCCGTCATGATCAGCGCGACGCTGATCGCGAGAGCCTTCCGCGTATGCGACAGCCGTATCAATGAGACCTCCCCGGGGTCGGTTGCGCGAGTGCCGAGGATGCCTCGGATCACCGCAGATCGCCAATCGATGTGTTTCTTTGGCGCGAAACCGGTAATGCGTCAAGTTTCGCCCGAAGCCGATCGCCAGTCACCGATGGGGTGCGGTCAAGAAGGTAAATGTCCGAAAGGTCTACACGGCTGGGGGCGGTGCCGGCAGGACACCGCCCCTCGAACGGATTAGCCCAGTTCGGCCAGCTCAGCCTCGGTGAGGAGGCGGGAGCGGATCAGGAACCGGACGCCCTCGGGCGCCTCCAGCGAGAAGCCGGAGCCGCGGCCGGGGACCACGTCCACCGTCAGATGTGTGTGCTTCCACAACGCGAACTGCGAGGCCGACATCCAGAACGTGATGGGCTCCGGCACCCCCTCGATCGCCAGAGACTGCAAGAGCACGTCGGATCCGCCGGTACGGAACTCGCCCTCCAGGTAACACATCGGCGAGCTTCCGTCGCAGCAGCCGCCGGACTGGTGGAACATCAGTGGACCGTGCTGCTCCCGCAGCTGCCGCATCATGTCGGCGGCCGCGGGAGTCACGTCGACCCTCGTGGCGGCGGTCATGGCCTAGAAGAAGCCCATCGCCTTCGGGGAGTAACTGACCAGCAGGTTCTTCGTCTGCTGGTAGTGGTCGAGCATCATCTTGTGGTTCTCCCGGCCGATGCCGGACTGCTTGTAGCCACCGAAGGCGGCGTGCGCCGGATAGAGGTGGTAGCAGTTCGTCCAGACCCGGCCCGCCTTGATCGCCCGTCCGGCCCGGTACGCCTGGTTGCCGTCCCGCGTCCACACGCCGGCGCCCAGCCCGTACAGCGTGTCGTTGGCGATCTTGATGGCGTCGTCGAAGTCGCTGAACGGGGTGACCGAGACCACCGGCCCGAAGATCTCCTCCTGGAAGATCCGCATGCTGTTGCGGCCCTCGAAGATCGTCGGCTGCACGTAGTACCCGCCGGCCAGATCGCCCGGCATCTCCGCCCTGGCGCCGCCGGTCAGGGCACGCGCGCCCTCCTGCCGGCCGATGTCCAGGTACGAGAGGATCTTCTCGAGCTGGTCGTTGGACGCCTGCGCGCCGACCTGGGTGTCGGTGTCCAGCGGGTTGCCCTGCTTCAGGTTCTCCACCCGCTTCACGCCGGCGGCCAGGAAGTCGGAGTAGTGGCTCTGCTGGATCAGGGCACGGGACGGGCACGTGCACACCTCGCCCTGGTTGAGGGCGAACATCGCGAAGCCCTCGAGCGCCTTGTCGAAGAATTCGTCGTCGGCCCGGCTCACGTCCTCGAAGAAGATGTTCGGGCTCTTGCCGCCCAGCTCCAGGGTGACCGGGATCAGGTTCTCCGAGGCGTACTGCATGATCAGGCGCCCGGTGGTGGTCTCGCCGGTGAACGCGACCTTGGCGACCCGGTTCGAGCTCGCCAGCGGCTTGCCCGCCTCGGCTCCGAACCCGTTGACGATGTTCACCACACCGGCCGGGATCAGGTCACCGATCAGCGAGAAGAGGTAGTGGATCGAGGCCGGGGTCTGCTCGGCGGGCTTGAGCACGACCGCGTTGCCGGCGGCCAGTGCGGGCGCCAGCTTCCAGACCGCCATCAGGATCGGGAAGTTCCACGGGATGATCTGGGCGACCACGCCGAGCGGCTCGTGGAAGTGGTAGGCGACGGTGTCCTCGTCCAGTTCCCCCGCGGTGCCCTCCTGGGCGCGGATGGCACCGGCGAAGTAACGGAAGTGGTCGATGGCGAGCGGGATGTCGGCCGCGAGCGTCTCCCGTACCGCCTTGCCGTTCTCCCAGGCCTCGGCGACGGCGAGTTTCTCGAGGTTCTGTTCCATCCGGTCGGCGATCCGGTTGAGGATGTTGGCCCGCTCCCCGGCGGAGGTGCGGCCCCAGCCGGGAGCGGCGGCGTGCGCCGCGTCCAGGGCCTTCTCCACGTCCTCGGCGGTGCCGCGGGCGACCTCGGTGAAGATCTGGCCGGTCACCGGGGACGGGTTGGTGAAGTACTGGCCCTTGGCCGGCGGGACGTACTCCCCGCCGATGTAGTGGTCGTAGCGGGACTGGTAGCTGACGATCGAGCCCTCGGAACCGGGCGGGGTGTAGACGGTCACGGTCTCGCCTCCTCATTCGGGGCGGACCTTAGTTACGTTCACGTTGCAGGAACGTTGCACCCGTATTCGCGGTTCAGTGCGGCGACCCGGCGGGCGGCCACCGGGTCGGCCGGGGCGAGCGCCGCGTAGGCCTCCCACATCTCCAGGTCGTCGCCGCCCCATGGACGGTTCAGCCAGGTCTGCACCAGACGCCGGTCGCCTTCGGCGAGCACGGCGGCACGCAAGCGGTCGTCCATGCGGCGTCGCAGCCGCGCGATCCCCGGCGCGTCCGATCCCGGCAGCAGTTCTCCCGGGTACGCCGCCAGAGCGTCCGCTGTGCGCCCCTGCTCCAGCAGCCGGCCGACCGTGCCGAAGTCCACCTCCACGTGGGTGCGCAGCCGGTAGGGCCGGGAGTCGAGCAGTTCCGGGCCGAGGATGCGGCGCAGGCGGGACAGTTCGGCGCGGACCGTCACCGGGTTCACGTCGTCGCCGTACAGGTCGAAACCGAGCTGATCGCCGGTGCGCCCCTCCGGATGGACGCTGAGCAGCACCAGCAACTCCGAGTGCCGCCGCCCGAGCCGGATGGTGCGGCCGTTCCACGCGAGCACGGCCTCGTCCCGGCCGAGTGCCGCGACCCGCGGTTTCTGCGGGACTTCCACCACCCCGCGCAGGTACGCCTCCGCGGCCAGCGCGGTGGCGCGGACCAGCGCCAGGCTGTGCGGGTTGGCGAGATGGTCACCGCCGGTGACGTCGATGGCCCCGAGCAGCTGGCCGGTGCCGGGGTCGTGGACGGGGGCCGCCGCACACGTCCACCGCTGCACCGGATGACTGAAGTGCTCGGTGGCGAAGATCTGCAGCGCGTGGTCGACGGCGAGCGCGGTGCCCGGCGCGTTCGTCCCGGCGTGTGCCTCGTCCCAGCGGGCACCCGGCACGAAGTTCATCGACGCGGCACCCCGCAGCGTGGCCGGATGCCCCTCGACCCAGAGCAGCCGGCCGTGCGCGTCGCAGACCGCCATCATGTGGTCGCCGTCCTCGGCCAGCCCACCCAGCAGGTCCCGGAAGATCGGCATGACCCGGGCGAGTGGGTGCGCCGACCGGTAGGCCTCCAGGTCGTCGTCGGCCAGTTCGATCGGGGGAGTGGTGTCGGCGCGGACGAACGCCGCCGAGCGGGCCCAGGAGTCGGCCACCACCGGACGCATCTGCCCCGGACGCCGCTCACCCGCCAGGAACCTCTCGTGGGCGCGGCCGACCTGACGGATCCGTTCGGCGGGATCGTCTCCGGGGGTCAGAGCAAGCCACGGGTTCACCGGCAGCACCTCCTGCCCCATCGTGACCCGCGTCACCGCGAGAGACAACAGTAACTACGCTTCGGGCCGTGCAGCCCTGGCCCCGTACCGAACAAGAAGCCCTGACCGTGCAGGACGTCCTGCGTTCCCGCATGGTTCTCGAGGGCGGCCCGGTCGCGCCGGCGACCGTGGCGGGACTCGACGTGGCCTACTCGGCCGACGACGACCGGCTCGCGGCTGCCGTCGTGGTGCTGAACACCGCCGACCTCTCGGTCGCCGACACCGCCGTGGTCCGTGGGCGGCCCGCCTTCCCGTACGTCCCCGGCCTGTTCGCCTTCCGTGAGGTGCCGGCGCTGATGGACGCCCTCGAGAGGCTGACCGTCCGTCCCGAGGTGCTGATCTGTGACGGGCACGGCCTGGCTCACCCGCGCCGGTTCGGGCTCGCGGCGCATCTCGGCGTGCTGACCGATCTCCCGGCGTTCGGCGTCGGGAAGACCCGGCTGGTGGGAGACTGGGAGCCGGTCGGCGAGCGGCGGGGTGATCGTTCGGCGCTGATCGACGGGGGCGAGACGGTCGGAGCCGTCCTGCGTACCCGGTCGGGGGTGAAGCCGGTCTTCGTCTCCGTGGGGCACCGGATCGACCTGGACCGGGCCTGTGCGCTGACGCTCCGGCTGACCCCGCGCTATCGCCTGCCGGAGACGACGAGGGCCGCGGACCGTGTCTGCCGGGATCTGCTGAGTTGACCGACCGGTCGCGCGGTTAAAACCTGGGGGTACCAGACACTCCGCTACCCTCGGGCCAAAGGGGACTTTCTTTCAGGGGTGAGCAGTGTCTGATCTGTCGCAGATCATCAAGGCGTACGACGTGCGGGGAACCGTCCCGGACCAGTTCAACGAGACGGTGGCCCGGGCTATCGGCACGGCGTTCGTCGAGATGTTGCGGGAGTCCGGCGACGAGCCGGATCAGATCGTGATCGGGCACGACATGCGCGAGTCCGGCCCCGGGCTGGCCGCCGCCTTCGCCCGCGGGGTGAACGCGGCCGGAACCGCCGTGATCAACATCGGTCTGGCCTCCACCGACCAGCTCTACTACGCCTCCGGCTCACTGAACCTGCCCGGTGCGATGTTCACCGCGAGCCACAACCCCGCCCAGTACAACGGGATCAAGCTGTGCCGGGCCGGCGCCCGCCCGGTCGGCCAGGACAGCGGACTCGTCGTGGTCCGGCAGCGCGCCCAGCAGCTGCTCGCCGACCTGAACGCGGAGGCCGACGGCCCGTCCCGGGTCGAGCAGCGTGACGTGCTCAAGGACTACGCGGCCCACCTGCGCTCGCTGGTCGACCTGTCCGGCATCCGGCCGCTCAAGGTCATCGTGGACGCGGGCAACGGCATGGGCGGCTACACCGTCCCGGCCGTTCTCGGCGACCAGGTGCTCCCGGCCCTGCCGCTCACCATCACGCCGCTCTTCTTCGAATTGGACGGCTCGTTCCCCAACCACGAGGCCAACCCGCTGGACCCGGCAAACCTGGTCGACCTGCAGAGGGCGGTCCGCGAGCACGGCGCCGACATCGGCCTCGCCTTCGACGGCGACGCCGACCGCTGCTTCGTGATCGACGAGAAGGGCGACCCGGTCTCCCCGTCCGCGATCACCGCGCTGGTCGCGGCGCGCGAGCTGGCGAAGTTCCCGGGCAGCACGATCATCCACAACCTGATCACCTCGGCCGCGGTGCCGGAGATCATCCTGGAGCACGGTGGCAAGCCGGTACGCAGCCGCGTCGGCCACTCGTTCATCAAGGCCGAGATGGCGTCGACAAACGCGGTCTTCGGTGGCGAGCACTCGGCGCACTACTACTTCCGGGACTTCTGGTTCGCCGACACCGGCATGCTCGCCGCCATGCACGTGCTCGCCGCGTTCGGCGGGCAGCCGCTGCCGCTGTCGGAGTTCGCCGCCGAGTACGAGCGGTACGCCGCCTCAGGTGAGATCAATTCCACGGTGGCCGACGCGACCGCGAAGATCGCCGAGGTCCGGGCTGCGTTCCCGGCCGCCGCGGTGGACGAGCTCGACGGCATGACCGTGCAGGTCGGCGACGGTGCGTGGTTCAACCTGCGGGCGTCCAACACGGAGCCGTTGCTGCGGCTCAACGTGGAGGCCCCCGACGCGGACCGGATGGCGAAACTGCGTGACGAGGTTCTGGCCATCGTTCGTGGATAGGATCGCCTCGACCCAGTTCTCTCGCGGTGATTAGGAGTACGTCGGTGGCGCTCGATCAGCAGTTGCTGGAGATTCTGGCCTGCCCGGACACGCATCACGCGCCCCTCGAATACGACGCGGGTGCGCAGACTCTGACGTGCACCGAATGCGGCCGGATCTTCGAGATCCGGGACGACATCCCGATCCTGCTTCTCGACGAGGCGCGCGAGCCGGGATCGGCGTCGTCCCCCGCCGGCTCGTCCTCCACTTCCACTTCCGACGTGGAGGACGCGGGCTCGTCGGCCACATCCGGCTCCTCCGCCACCGGCGGCTCGTCGTCCACAACCGGCTCGTCGTCCACAACCGGCTCGTCGCCCACGGCCGGCTCGTCCGCCACTTCCGGTGAGGAGAACAAGTGATGGCCGGCCCACTGAGCGGCTCCGCGGGAGTCAACGGGCACCGCATCGCCGACGAGTCGCTGCTCAACGACGAGAAGTCGATGCTCGCCAACGACCCGGGCGGCATGCTGCGGGCCACCGCCTCGGCGGGCGCCCAGGTGCGCGAGGCCGCGGCGCTGGCCGCCGAGGTCGACCTCAGCATGCTCGCCGACGAGGGCCGGCCACGCGCCGTCGTGGTCGCCGGCATCGGCACCGCCGGTCTCACCGGTAGCATCCTGTCCACCGTCGCCGGCCCGCGCTGCCCGGTACCGATCATCGGCCACCGCAGCGCCGGCGTGCCCGGCTGGGTCGGTGCGGCCGATGTCGTGATCGCGGTCTCCGCCTCCGGCCGCAGCCCGGAGGCCCTAGCCGCGGCTGAGGCAGCCGCCCGCCGCGGCGCCCGGCTGGTCGCCATCGGCAACCCGGGTTCCGACCTGGAAGCGCTTGCCGAACGCGCCCGTGCGCCGTTCATCGGTGTCCCGCGCCGGGCCCCGGCCCGGGCCACTCTCTGGGGCCTGACCATCCCGGTGCTGTTCGCCGGGCGCGCGCTGGGCCTCGCCAAGCTGGCCGAGGCGGACATCGCCGAGACCGCCATGCGGCTGGACGCCGACGCGGAGCGGTGCCGTCCCGGGGCCGACTCGTTCGTCAACCCGGCCAAGGAGCTGGCCCTCGGGCTGGCCGGCTCGGTGCCGATCGTCTGGGGCTCCTCGCCGCTGGCCACGGTCGCCGCCCGGCGGTTCGCCGACACGCTGGCCGCCAACGCCCGCTACCCGGTGATGGCCGGCGCGCTCGGCGAGGCCGGCCGGGGACGGGTGGGTCTGCTCGACGGCGTGTTCGGCGGGCTGGCCGAGACCTCGCGGGACATCTTCGCCGACCCGGACGACGACGCCGACGAGGAGCGGACCCGGCTCCGGCTCGTGGTGTTCCGGGACGGCGGGCTCAACCCGGAGGACGACGCGGACGAGCCGGTGGCCGTCGAGGAGCGGCGTGCCGACGCCATCCAGACGCTCGCCGAACGGCGTGGGGTGCGCTGCGACGTGCTCACGGCCGAGGGCGGTTCGTCGCTGGAGCGGCTGGCCTCGCTGGTCGCGGTGCCCGACTACGCTTCGCTCTACCTGGCGCTCGCGCACGGCCTCGACCCGATGGCGGTGCCGGCGATCAGCGAGATGAAGGAGCTCTCCAACCCCGTCCCGGAGGGCCTCCAGTAACCGCGGAAGTGGCTGCCAACTGCTAATTTGCCGGGTATGACCGTGTATCCGTTGACCGGAGTCATCCGGCCGTATGCCTGGGGTTCCCGGACCGCGATCGCCGGGCTGCAGGGCCGTCCCACCCCCACCGAGGGGCCCGAGGCGGAACTGTGGCTCGGCGCGCATCCCGGCGACCCGTCCACCGTGCCGGGGCCGGACGGGCCGATCGACCTGATCCGGCTGATCGACGGTGACCCGGCCGGACAGCTCGGCGACGACGTCGTGCGTACCTTCGGGACACGGTTGCCGTACCTGATGAAGGTCCTGGCCGCCGCCGCACCACTGTCGCTGCAGGCCCACCCCGACGCGGAGTACGCGAAACAGGCGTACGCCCGTCAGGAGGCCGATCCGGCCGCACCCAAGAACTACACCGACGCGCACCACAAGCCCGAGATGCTGGTGGCGCTCACGCCGTTCGAGGCACTCTGCGGCTTCCGGAGCCCGGCGGTCGCGGCCGCGGTGATCAGCGAGTTCAAGCTTCCCCGGCTCGAGCCCGTGGTGACCGCCCTGCACGGCGGTGACCTGGCCGAGGCGGTCCGGCTCCTGCTGACCTGGCCCTCCGACGATCGGAAGGCGCTGATCGACGACGTGGTCACCACGGCACGTGCCATCCCGGCCGGGCACGCGCACGCCGACTCGTTCCGCCTCGCCACCGACCTGGCCGGCCACTACCCGGGCGATCCGGGCGTACTGGTCGCCCTGCTGCTCAACCTGGTCCGGCTGGCTCCCGGCCAGGCCATCTGGATGCCGGCCGGCAACCTGCACGCGTACCTCAGTGGTCTCGGCGTCGAGCTGATGGCGGCCAGCGACAACGTGCTGCGCGGCGGGCTCACCCCGAAACGGGTGGACGTCGACGAGCTGCTGCGGGTGCTACGCTTCGAGGTCCTTGACGATCCGCTGCTGCCCGCCACCACGGTGGAGCCGGGCGTGGAAACCTGGACGGTGCCGGTGGGTGACTTCGTCCTCTACCGGATCGAGCTGGACGGCACGCGCCCGCCGATCGAGGTGCCCGCCCGCGGCCCGCGCATCGTCCTGTGCACCGAGGGCACGGTGTTCGCCGGTCAGAGTGAGGACGGCACACCGGTCGAGCTGGGCCCGGGCACGGCGGCGTACGTGCCGGCCGGCGCCGGGGCGATCAAGGTGGCCGGCACCGGTCGGCTCTTCGTCGCGGCGGTCCCTGCCTGACAGCTCCGGGCCGGCCCCGCACGGTGGCCCGACGTAACCGTCTGTCCAGCATTTGTGCCCGAAATTTCTGCAAATAACTTGACATGATGGTTGCGGAGTGTGAATCTAAGAGTACGCAGCGTCATTGGTGATCGGGGGGTCCCACGGACGCGCGCGGTACCAAACCGGGGGGATGAACGGGGCGGCGGGTTTCGACCTGTCGCCCCGTTCGCTATCCCGGGCCGCCGGAAGTCGCGGAACCATCACCTGAGTTCCACGGCGCCCCGGAACCGCAGGCAACAACTCCAGCAGCGTGGCGATTCGCGGTCCGCTCCACCCCGCACCTGACCACGCGAAACGCGGGACGTCTCGCCGGAAGTGGACGGGATCGGGGTGGCGGTGAGCGCGGCAGCCCGGGTGAGCCGACGCGTGCTCGTCGCGGGCGATCGGCACGGGACCGCGAAGGTGCGTTCGAAGGGCGCTTAGGTCGTACGAAACAAGGGGTTTGCGGCCTTTGATCGGCTTAGAGTGAACCGCTGCTTCGGATGCCGAGAACCCGGGAGTCCCGCCATGACCACCACGCTCGCCGAGGGTGATTTCAAGGTCGCCGACCTGGCACTGGCCGCGTTCGGCCGCAAGGAGATCGAGCTGGCCGAGCACGAGATGCCCGGTCTGATGTCGCTGCGGGCGGAGTTCGGGGCGAAGCAGCCGCTGCGCGGAGCGCGGATCACCGGGTCGCTGCACATGACGATCCAGACCGCGGTGCTGATCGAGACGCTGACCGCGCTCGGTGCCCAGGTGCGCTGGGCCTCCTGCAACATCTTCTCGACGCAGGATCACGCGGCGGCGGCGATCGTCGTGGGGCGCGACGGTACGCCGGAGAAGCCGAGCGGGGTGCCGGTGTACGCCTGGAAGGGCGAGACGCTCGAGGAGTACTGGTGGTGCACCGAGAAGGTCCTGCTCTGGCCGGACGGTGAGGCGCCCAACATGATCCTCGACGACGGCGGTGACGCGACCCTGCTGGTGCACAAGGGCGCCGAGTTCGAGCGGGCCGGTGCGGTGCCGTCACCGGAGACCGCGGACTCCGAGGAGTACGCGGTGATCCTCGGGCTTCTGGGGCGCAGCCTCAACGAGGACGGCAGGCGCTGGACCCGTACCGCGGCCGGGATCAAGGGGGTCACCGAGGAGACCACCACCGGCGTGCACCGGCTGTACGAGATGCAGCAGGCTGGGACGCTGCTGTTCCCGGCGATCAACGTGAACGACTCGGTGACGAAGTCGAAGTTCGACAACAAGTACGGCTGCCGGCACTCGCTGATCGACGGCATCAACCGGGCCACCGACGTGCTGATCGGCGGCAAGGTGGCGGTCGTCCTCGGGTACGGCGACGTGGGCAAGGGCTGCGCCGAGTCGCTGCGCGGGCAGGGTGCCCGGGTGATCGTGACCGAAGTGGACCCGATCTGCGCGCTGCAGGCCGCGATGGACGGCTATCAGGTGGCGACGATCGACGACGTCGTGAGCTACGCGGACATCTTCGTCACGGCCACCGGCTGCTTCGACGTGATCACCCATGAGCACATGGCCCGGATGAAGCATCAGGCCATCGTCGGCAACATCGGGCACTTCGACAACGAGATCGACATGGCAGGTCTCGCCCGCCGGGGTGACGTGCAGCGGATCGTCATCAAGCCGCAGGTCGACGAGTGGCGCTTCGCCGACGGCCACTCGATCATCGTGCTGTCCGAGGGGCGTCTGCTGAATCTGGGCAACGCGACCGGTCATCCGTCGTTCGTGATGAGCAACAGCTTCTCGAACCAGACGATCGCGCAGATCGAGCTCTTCACCAAGACCGAGGAGTACCCCGTCGGGGTGTATGTGCTGCCGAAGATGCTGGACGAGAAGGTGGCCCGGCTGCACCTGGACGCGCTCGGGGTGAGGCTGACCGAACTCACCAAGGAGCAGGCCGCATACCTGGGTATCGCGGTGGAGGGACCGTACAAGCCGGAGCACTACCGTTACTGAGAAACCTGCAAGTGCATAGACCGTTGTGCAACTTGCAAAAGATATGGTTGTTCGCGTGGCGAGGCCGACATCCACAGCGCGCCGGGAGCTGGGCGGTGAACTGCGCCGGCTCCGCGGTGAGCGCCGCGCTGTCGATGTGGCGACGGCCCTGGGCTGGTCGGAGTCGAAGCTCAGCCGGATCGAGACGGCACACACCGGCATCAGCGAGCCGGACCTGGACCGGTTGCTCACCCTCTACGGCGTCGCGGTCGAGGATCGTGGGCGGCTGCGCGACCTGGCCCGGCGCGGGCGGGCGCGGGCCTGGTGGACGCCGTACCGGTCGTCGGTGCCGGACCCGTACGACGAGTATCTGACCCTGGAGTCCGAGGCGGTCCGGATCTTCGAGTGGGAGGCGCAGGTGGTTCCGGGCCTGCTGCAGACCGATGAGTACGCCCGCGCCGTGATCGAGACCGGCGCGGACATCGACGACTCGGCGGTCATCCAGCGCCGGCTCGCGCTGCGGATGGGCCGGCAGAACACGCTGAGCCGGGTGCCGCCGCCGCAGTTGCGGATCGTCATCGACGAAGGGGTCCTGCTGCGCCAGATCGGCGGGCCGGACGTGCAGCGCCGGCAGCTGAACCGGCTCTACGAGGCGAGCAGCCGGCCCGGCGTGGACCTGCAGGTCCTGCCGTTCCAGGCGGGCGCGCACGCCGGACTGATCGAGTCCTTCATGGTGCTGGAATTCGCGCCGGGGACCAGGGCGCCCGTGGTGCACATCGAAGGGCTGACCGGCGGCCTCTTCCGGGTGAAGCCAGAGGAGATCGACGTGTACCGGGACGCCTTCGATGACCTGCAGGAACGCTCATTGTCGCCAGAAGAGAGCCGAACGGCCATCGCTGAGACGAGGGATCGGGTCGGCCGTTGAGTCCTTGCCGTGGGGTCCAATGGAGAAGCATTCCACGGAAGGAGATGATCATGAAGGACATCACGCTGACCTGGCGTAAAAGCAGCCGCAGTGGCGCTGCCGGGCATTGCGTCGAAGTCGCCGGAGCGCCGTCGACGGTGCTGGTGCGCGACTCGAAGGACGTGACCGGACCGGTGCTCAGGTTCGGAGCCCCGGACTGGACCGGCTTCCTCGCCGGAGTCCGTGCAGGGGAGTTCGACCGGCCCAGCGCGTGATCACACCCTGATCGCACGCCACGGGCGGTCCCGGACCGGGACCGCCCGTTTTTCCGTCCCAGTAGTAGGCTCCCGGGGCAAGATCGGCCCCCAGGTAACGCGAAGACCGGGAGGACAGTGCAATATTGGACCGCATGAGAGCCCGGGTACTCGTCGTCGATGACGACCCAGCGTTGGCCGAGATGCTCGGCATCGTCCTGCGAAGCGAAGGCTTCCTGCCCTCTTTCGTGGCGGACGGTGAACGAGCCCTGGCCGCCTTCCGGGAGAACCGCCCCGACATAGTGCTGCTCGACCTGATGCTTCCGGGCATGAGCGGGATCGACGTGGCACGGGCGATCCGGGCCGAGTCCGGCATCCCGATCGTCATGCTGACCGCCAAGAGCGACACCGTGGACGTGGTGCTCGGCCTGGAGTCCGGGGCCGACGACTACGTGGTGAAGCCGTTCAAGCCCAAGGAGCTGGTGGCCCGGATGCGGGCCAGGCTGCGCCGGGGTGAGGACGCCGCGCCGGAGACGCTGACCATAGGGCCACCCGGTAACCAGATCACCATCGACGTGCCGGCACACACCGTGTCCCGGGACGGCGAGGAGGTGAAACTGACGCCGCTGGAGTTCGACCTGCTGGTCGCCCTGGCCCGCAAGCCGCGTCAGGTCTTCACCCGCGAGGTGCTGCTGGAGCAGGTCTGGGGTTACCGGCACGCCGCCGACACCCGCCTGGTCAACGTGCACGTGCAGCGGCTGCGCGCCAAGATCGAACCGGATCCGGAGCGGCCGGAGATCATCCTGACGGTCCGTGGTGTCGGCTACAAGGCGGGCACCGGCTGATCGCCCCGAGCGGCTAACCTTGCCGCGAGATGCGTGCTCCTGCCTGGCTTCCGATGCCCCTGCGCCGTGCCCTCCGACTGGTGCGGCGCTGGTGGCGCCTGCTCGTCCGGCACCTGATGCGTTACACGGCGCCCGCCCGGCGGGCCTGGCGCCGTTCGCTCCAGCTGCGGGTGGTGGCGATCACTCTGGTCGCCTCCAGCCTGCTGGTCGGCACGTTCGGCGGCTTCATCGCCGACCGCAGTGCCGAGATCCTGCTGAAACGCGCCGAGGACGAGGCGCGCGCCGCGCTGACGACCAAGGTCAGATATGCGGAGGATCAGCTCACCCTCTACCCGCAGAGCCGTGACCCGGAGCTGCCGAGCGCGCTCAAGGACCTGGTCAACGAGCTGTTCGGCGGCGTGGCCTCGTCCCGGGGCGACTCGGTGATCTCGATCCGCGCCGACGGCTATCCCGACCTCTCGGCGGTCACCGTGCCGAACAACGTCGACCCGCGTGACCTGATCACTTCGGAGATGATCCGGGCGGTCTCCGGCGAGGGCGGCGGGGTCCGGCAACAGATCCGGACCGCCGAGATCAACGGCCAGACCACCAAATACCTGGTGTACGGGTCACCGGTGCCCACCCGGTTCGGGCAGGTCGAGCTCTACTACATGGTTCCGCTGACCAGCGAGGACCAGGACGCGAACCTGATGCGGACCACCGTGCTGGCCACCGGCCTGGCCCTGGTGATCCTGCTCGGTGTGGTGGCGGGCCTGGTGACCCGTCTGGTCGTCACCCCGGTCCGGGTCGCGGCCCGGACCGCGCAGCGGCTCTCGGCCGGCCTGCTCGACCAGCGGATGAAGGTGAACGGCGAGGACGACCTGGCCCTGCTGGCGGCCGCCTTCAACCAGATGGCGGCGAACCTGCAGCGGCAGATCGTGCGGCTCGAGGAGATGTCCCGCCTGCAGCGCAGGTTCACCTCGGACGTGTCTCACGAACTTCGGACACCCTTGACCACCGTACGGATGGCCGCGGATCTGATCTTCTCCGAGCGGGAGGAGTTCGACCCGGCGGTGGCCCGCAGCGCCGAGCTGCTGCAGGCCGAGCTCGACCGCTTCGAGGAGCTGCTCACCGACCTGCTGGAGATCAGCCGGTTCGACGCCGGCTTCGCCGCGCTCGACGCCGAGCACACCGACCTGGTCCCGATCGTCGAGCGGGTGGCCGAGCGGCTCACCGGCCTGGCCGAGCGGGCCGGCGTCGAGCTGGAGCTCAACCTGCCGGACACGCCGGTGATCGCCGAGGTCGACCCGCGGCGGGTGGAGCGGGTCCTGCGTAACCTGGTCGGTAACGCCGTCGAGCACGCCGAGGCGAAACCGGTGCTGATCACCATGGCGACCGACGACGCGGCGGTGGCGGTCACCGTGCGCGATCACGGGATCGGCCTGAAGCCCGGTGAGGAGCGGCTGGTGTTCAACCGGTTCTGGCGGGCCGACCCGTCCCGGGCCCGGCAGACCGGCGGTACCGGCCTCGGGCTGTCCATCAGTGTGGAGGACGCCCGGTTGCACGGCGGCTGGCTGGAGGCGTGGGGCTCACCCGGTGAGGGCGCCCAGTTCCGGCTCACCCTGCCGGTGCGGGCGGGCGACCGGCTGGTGGCCGCGCCGCTGCCGCTGATTCCCCGGGACCGGACCGCGGAGGTGAGCTGATGTTCCGTCGTGCGATGGCCGGCGCCACGATCGCCCTGCTGCTGCTGGGCGGCTGCGGCATCCCCGACAACTCGGACGTGGCCGTGGTCGGTCCGGGCCCGTCCACCGGCACCTCGTCGGGCGGCGGCGGCCTGCGCAGCCGGATCGCCCGGGACTCGACCAACGACCGCACCGAGTTCGTCAACAACTACCTGAGCGCCGCGGCGGGTGACTACGACAGTGCTGTCGAACGGGTCAAGCAGTTCATGGCGCCAGACTCCCGGGAGGGCTTCAAGCCGCCGCCCGCGCCCCGCGTGATCCGGCTGACCGGATCGCTTGTCGTCGAGCCGGGCCGGGACACCGTCGAGATCCCGTACCAGGAGCTCGGCACGCTGGGTAAGAACGGCCTGCTGGAACCGTCGGCCGAGCAGGTCCTCGACACGTACGAGCTCCAGCTCGACGAGGTCGTCGGCGAGGGGCTCTACGTGCGCCAGGCGCCACCGTTCCTGCTGCTCAGCGACAAGGCTCTGGACACCTTCTACGACGAGCGCACGATCTACTTCTGGAACACCGAGCGCACCGGCCTGGTGCCCGACATCCGTTACCTGCTCAGCGACGTACCGATCGAGCAGGAGCCGACGATCATCCTGAACTGGCTGATCGGCGGGCCCGCCCCGTGGCTGCAGGACGCCGTGGAGCCCCTGCCGGAAGGCACCAAGCTGGAGAGCAAGGTGCCCGCCATCCGGGACGACCGGCTGGAGATCAGGCTGAGCGCGCAGGCGGTGCCGACCGAAGGCGCCGACGAGGCCATGGAACGGCTGCGCAAACAGATCCAGTGGTCGCTGCGGAACCGCCTGCCGGAGTTCCTGGAACTCGTGGTCGGTCATCAGGACGCCCGCACCTACTCCGATGAGGACTTCCTCGCCAGCAACTCCTCGGCCCGCCTGGTAGCCACCCCCGAGCGGTACGTGATCTACGACCGCACGGTCCGGAGGCTGACGGAATCGTCCCGGCCCGACCTGGACCTGGTGCCCGGCCTCGCTCCGGAGGCCAACAAGGACGTCTCGCTGGCGGCCCTCGGCACGTCCGGCACGCACATCTTCGCGGCCCTGGTCACCGGCACCGGCAAGAACGAGCGGCTCCGTGTGGGAAGCGCGCCGGTCGGCTCGCAGGCCAAGCTGAACGAGATCCCCGGCCTGCCGGCCGGTCTCGGCAACCCGGTCTGGGCGATCACCCCGGCCGAGGGCGCCGAGGGGGCGTTCGGGCTGATCATCGCGGGCGGCCGGCTGTGGCGGTTCAGCGCGAAGGGCGGTGCGGCGCAGGAGGTGGCGTGGTCCAGCCCGTCCGGCTCGATCACCGCGATCACCGTGGCGCCGGACGGGCACCGGGTTGCCCTCGTGGTCGGCGGCCGGCTCTACCGGGCGGTGCTCAACGTCAGCGGCAACGGGATGGCACTCACCGCCCTCAATCAGATCTTCTCGCCGTTCTCGCTTGTCACAGCGGTGGATTTCAGCGGCGAGGGCTGGCTCGCGGTGGCCGGTGTGCTCCCGGTCGACCAGCGCATCTCGATCACCTACCTGTCGATCGACGGGGGGCTGCTGAGCCCGGTGCTGGCGGACATGGGCAAGGAGGAGAAGGTGACCTACCTCACCACCTACCCGGCCAACCCGATCACCCGGCGCAACAACGTCGGTACGGTGCTCTACTCGACCGGTCCCAACGCGTGGGAGGCGCTCTCCTCGCCGGTGCAGATACTGGCGAAGGATCTGGCTGGGCAGACCGGTGAGCCGCGGCCCGAAGTGGTGCCCCAGGCGCCGTTCTACCTCAACTGACATGGTTCTCCCGGAACTCGCCGACCTCGTGCTGCCGAGCGCCTGTGCGGGGTGCGGGGCGGACCGGGTGCGGCTCACGTACGGCACGTGCCCGCCCTGTGTGGCCGCGCTCGAGTCGTTGCGGCCGCGGACGGCCTCGCCGACCCCGCCGCCGCCCGGTTTCCCGGCCTGCGTCGCGGTGGGGGCGTACTCGGGGCCGTTGCGGGGTGCCCTGCTGGCGTACAAGGAGAAGGGCCGGCACCGGCTCGCCGGGCCGCTCGGGACGCTGCTGGCCGGTGCGGTCGCGGCGCTCGCTCCGCGGGACCGCCCGGTGACCCTGGTGCCGGTGCCGTCGACCTCGGCGGCCCGCCGGGAGCGGTACGGCGACCACATGGCCCGCCTGGCGGATCACGCGGCCCGGCGGTTACGGACCGCGGGATACCGGGTGAACGTGGTGCAGCCGCTTCGTGCACTGCCGCGGCCTGACTCAACGTCACTGGATGCATCCGAACGAGCGACAGTAGCTGTCAATTCGCTGCGAATGACATCCCGAATCGGCGTTCTGCGACGCGACGACAGATCCCGAGGCACGCTGGTGGTGGCGGACGACATCGTTACCACCGGTGCCACTCTGGCGGCGGTGGTGCGTCGGCTTGAGGAGGCGGACATGCAGGTCACGGGCGCCGCAGTGCTCGCAGCGACAGAGTTGCGCAAGATCAGCCCCGGCATTTGACTGTGAAGTTGCCCCAGTCTGCCGATAGAGGCGAAGGTCAGCCTTCCGGTATCCCAAACGAGGGGTGACTGTCGGGCATAGGAGGGTTAGCGTCTAGGTGACGAGGGTAAGCGCGCAGGCTTATCCGCCGCCGGGAGCATTCCGCCTCACCGGAAAGGAGTCGTCTCACTCTCATGGGCCGCATCCGATCGTTGATCTTGATGCGGTGTTTTTCACCCAGTAGCCCGGCCGCGCCGCGAATCGGCGTCCGGAAGCACAACGTTGGGGGAGGTCACGAGTGGACATTGTCGTCAAGGGCCGCAACGTAGAGGTTCCCGACCACTATCGAGAGCATGTCGCCGACAAGCTGAGCAAGGTCGAGCGATACGACCAGAAGCTCATGAGGGCCGACGTGGAGCTCTTCCACGAACGCAATCCGCGACAGTCCGACACCTGCCAGCGTGTCGAGATCACGGTCATGACCAAGGGGCCGGTGGTACGCGCCGAGGCCCAGGCACAGGATTTCTACGCAGCCCTGGACTGCGCCATCAACAAACTGGACGCCCGGCTGCGTCGTTCCGCCGACCGGCGCCGGGTACATCGTGGAAGGCACGCGCCGGTCTCCGTCGCTGCGGCCACCGCGAACCTCCCCACCGATCTGACGCACGGACGGACAGCCACGCTGACCGAACCGGCCCTCGACACCGAGCCGACCGAGCACGACGAGGACCAGCCGTGGCGCATCGTACGGGAGAAGGAGCACTCGGCCGAGCCGATGACCGTCGACGACGCCCTCTTCCAGATGGAGCTCGTCGGCCACGACTTCTACCTGTTCCATGACAAGGAGAGCGGCCGGCCGAGCGTGGTCTATCGCCGCCGTGGCTACGACTACGGCATTCTCAGCCTAGGCATGTGAGTCCGCTCCTCTGCCGGAGGCCTGCGCGAGCAGGTCTTCGGCGAGGAGCACGAACTGCACGTCGTCGAGGCGTGTGCCGGCCGGGCCGGGAAGCCGCGACCGGAGGTATGCCTCGCGCGTGAAACCCGCGCTCTCCAGCACCCGCTGGGAGCCGAGATTCGTCGGCAACGTGCCGGCGATCAGACGGGTGATGCCCGTCTCGGCGAAGACCCAGAGGGCGAGCAGCTGCGCGGCGCGCGAGGTGAAACCCCTTTTCCGGTACGCCGGGAGCATGCTGTACCCGATCATCGCCTGACCGGTGGGCGGCTCCTGGTAGTACAGGTCGATCTCGCCGGCCCGTGCCCCGGTCGCGGTCTCGACGATGACCAGGTCGGCCCGGTTGCCGGCCAGCCAGTGCGCCTCCGCGCGCGAGCAGCGCCGGTGGATCTCACCAGCCTGTTTCGGCTCCGGCGGCACGCTGGTGGCGATCACGTCCGGCACGTTGTGCAGCTCGGTGTAGAAGTCGATGTCCTGCTCGCCGAGCGGGCGCAGGGTGACCACGCCGTCGGACAGCTCGCCGCCCGGCAGATCAGGCAGCAGCCGCAGGGCCGGTTCTTCCGGGTCGCCCGCCAGACGGGAGTAGACGAGCAGTTCGGGGTCGCCCCGGCGAACCCCCTCACGGGTGTAACCGGCGGCCAGCGCGACCCGCTGGGCGGCGGGGGCGTCCCACGGGATCAGCAGCTCGATCCGGTCCAGCCCACCGGCCAGGGCGGTCCGGCTGAACTCGCGGACCGCAGCGGTCGCCGCGCCGCGGCGCCTGGCCCACGGTTCCACCCGGAACTCGAGCCGTTCGCCGGTGAGCGTGAGGCCGCCGAGGACGGCACCGGTCGCGTCGATGATCGTCCGGGAGCCGGGGCCCGCGTCCTCGAGCCGGATTTCGGGGTTCTGATCCACAGCGCCATCCTTCCCGGGACGCGCCCGACCGCCAAACAGGTTTGGAACGCGGCGAAGCGCTGCGCTCTCAGCGAACTTCCCGGTGCCTTTCGCTCTGTTTGCGAGTTTCACCGGAGGCCAGGGTCACAGGTACCGGGTGGAGGTGCCTACGATGGTTCCGCAGACTGTCTAGGGGAGCGTTGACCCGTGTCGATTTTGGAAAAGATCCTCCGCGCCGGCGAAGGCCGCATGGTGCGACGCCTGAAGGCGATCGCGGACGCGGTCAACTCGATCGAGGACGACTACGTCGACCTGACCGATGACGAGTTGCGCGAGTGCACCCAGCAGTTCAAGGAGCGCTATCAGGAGGGCGAGTCACTGGACTCGCTGCTGCCTGAGGCCTTCGCGGTGGCACGGGAGGGCGCGAAGCGTGTGCTCGGCCAGCGGGCGTACGACGTCCAGCTGATGGGCGGTGCCGCCCTGCACTTCGGCAACATCCCGGAGATGAAGACCGGTGAGGGCAAGACCCTGACCGGTGTGTTCCCGGCCTACCTGAACGCGTTGAGCGGCAAGGGTGTGCACATCATCACGGTCAACGACTATCTCGCCCAGCGTGACGCTGAGTGGGTCGGCCGGGTGCACGTGTTCCTCGGCCTCTCCGTCGGCGTGATCCTGCCGAACCGGCCGGCCGCCGAGCACCGCGCCGCCTACCAGTGCGACATCACGTACGGGACGAACAACGAGTTCGGCTTCGACTACCTGCGCGACAACATGGCGTGGTCGAAGACCGAGCTGGTGCAGCGCGGGCACAACTTCGCGATCGTCGACGAGGTGGACTCGATCCTCATCGACGAGGCGCGTACGCCGCTGATCATCTCCGGCCCGGCCGAGCACTCGGCCCGGTGGTACGGCGAGTTCGCCCAGATCGTGGCCCGCCTGCAGCCCGGCAAGGACGGCGAGGGCGACTACGAGGTCGACGTCGCCAAGCGGACCATCGCGGTCACCGAGCGCGGCGTCGGCAAGGTCGAGGACCGGATCGGCATCGAGAACCTGTACGAGTCGGTGAACACTCCGCTGGTCGGCTACCTGAACAACGCCATCAAGGCCAAGGAGCTGTACAAGCGCGACAAGGACTACATCGTCAGCCCCGAGGGCGAGGTCCTGATCGTCGACGAGTTCACCGGCCGCATCCTGCACGGCCGCCGCTACAACGAGGGCATGCACCAGGCCATCGAGGCGAAGGAGGGGGTGGAGGTCAAGCAGGAGAACCAGACCCTGGCGACCGTCACCCTGCAGAACTACTTCCGCCTCTACGAGAAGCTCGGCGGCATGACCGGTACCGCGCAGACCGAGGCCGGCGAGTTCAACAGCGTCTACAAGGTCGGCGTCGTGAGCATCCCGACGCACCGCCCGATGATCCGGATCGACCACCCGGACGTCATCTACAAGACCGAGCAGGCCAAGTTCAACGCCGTCATCGAGGACATCGCCGAGCGGCACGCGACCGGTCAGCCGGTCCTGGTCGGCACGGTCTCGGTGGAGAACTCGGAGATCCTCTCCACGCTGCTGCGCCGTCGTGGCATCCCGCACAGCGTGCTGAACGCGAAGTTCCACGCGCAGGAGGCGACAATCATCGCCCAGGCCGGCCGGAAGGGTGCGGTCACCGTGGCGACCAACATGGCCGGTCGTGGCACCGACATCCTCCTCGGCGGCAACCCGGACTTCACCGCCGCGGCCGAGCTGCACCAGCGCGGCCTCGACCCGGTGGAGAACCCGGAGGAGTACGCGAAGGCGCTCGAGGAGGTCCTCCCGATCGTCAAGGAGGCCACCGAGCGCGAGGCCGCCGAGGTTCAGGCCGCCGGCGGTCTCTACGTCCTCGGCACCGAGCGGCACGACTCGCGCCGCATCGACAACCAGCTCCGCGGCCGGTCCGGCCGGCAGGGCGACCCGGGTGAGTCCCGGTTCTACCTGTCGCTGCAGGACGACCTCATGAAGCGGTTCCGGGCGGGCGCTGTCGAGGCCGTCATGGAGCGGTTCAACATCCCCGAGGACGTTCCCATCGAGTCGAAGATGGTGAGCAAGCAGATCCGCAACGCGCAGACCCAGATCGAGGCGCAGAACGCGGAGATCCGCAAGAACGTCCTCAAGTACGACGAGGTCATGAACAAGCAGCGGCAGGTCGTCTACGCCGAGCGCAAGCGCGTGCTCGACGGCGAGGACATGCACGACCAGATCACCAGCATGATCAGCGACGTGGTGGCCGACTACGTGCGGGTCGCGACCGCCGACGGCTTCGCCGAGGACTGGGACCTCGACGACCTGTGGACCAGCCTCAAGCGGCTCTACCCGATCACGCTCACCATCGACGACATCGTCGAGGAGTCCGGCGGCGAACGTAACTCGGTCGACCAGGAGTTCCTGCTGCAGCAGTTGCAGCAGGACGCGCTGACCGCGTACGAGACTCGCGAGGAGGAGCTCGGTCCGGAGGCGCTGCGCGAGCTGGAGCGCCAGGTGCTGCTCTCGGTCATCGACCGCAAGTGGCGTGAGCATCTCTACGAGATGGACTACCTGCAGGAGGGCATCTCCCTGCGGGCCTACGCGCAGCGTGACCCGGTGGTCGAGTACCAGCGCGAGGGCTTCGACATGTTCAACCAGATGATGGAGGGCATCAAGGAGGAGGCCGTCGGTCTCGTCTTCAACCTGGAGGTCCAGGTCGAGGAGGCGCCGACCGTCACGCTGGACCCGAGCCAGGCCTTCGAACTGCCCAAGGTCGGCGAGGTGCCGGACGACGACCAGCCGGAGCATGTCGAGGTGCACGCCAAGGGCCTCAACACGCCGAGCCGCCCGCAGAACCTGCAGTACACCGCCCCCACCATCGACGGTGAGGCCGGCAGCGGCGGTCCGCAGGTCCAGCAGCAGGGCCCGCCGCCGGTCGCGATCGGTCCGGGCGGGTCGCCCGTCCCGGCGAGCCCGGCACACGGCGGTGCCGGTTCACGGTCTAACCGGAACGCCGCCGGTCAGTCCGAGTCGAACGGCCCGTCGCGGAACGCGCCGTGCTACTGCGGCTCGGGCAAGAAGTACAAGCGCTGCCACGGGGCGCCCGGGGCGGTCTGACCCAGCCTGTCCGAACGGCCCGCGTGATCCGGCTCCGGCCGGGCCACGCGGGCCGTTCCGCTTTTCCGGCTCCCGTGCCGGTGCGGCGTGCTGTGCCCCGGGACGGCCGTCGCTCTGCTCGCTGCCGGACGCCCCGGGGAGTCTCAGACGATCACGAGGGTGGTCGCGACCCAGCTCTGCTGGTGCAGTTCGAGGCGGAAGGCGATCGCCCAGGTCCGCTCACCGGTCACCAGCGTCACCGCCGTCTCCACCGCTCCGGAGCGGGGTTCGCACAGCATCACCTTGAGAACGGCCACCGGCGTCGGCCGTGCGGTCCGCCGGCCGCTGTCTTTCCGGAGTGCGGTGACCCGGCGTGCGCCGGCCAGCCCCTGCGCCACCACCTCCGCCGCGCCGGCCGGCAGTGCCATCCGGCGCAGGTGGGCGGCGGGCCGGAATCCGTTGAGGACCTCGACACAGAGGCGCACGAACCGCCGCACCGCGAGCTTCGCGTCACCGGACGCACCGGCGACGACGGGTGGCGCGGCCTCCGGCGGCGCGGGTGCACCGGGGACGTCGGCCGGCCAGTCCAGCGCCAGTTGCCGGGACGAGGCCCACGCCTGTGGCGTCGCCTCGTCGTCGAAGGGGGGTTCGAACCGGGGGACCGGGCGCAGGCGGATCGCCGGCCGGGGCCCGGTGGGTGCAGCCTCGAGGGTCGAGCGCATCGCCACCGCCAATCTCTTGCGTCACCGCAGCAAACCTTGCGTTTGCCTACGTTTGCTTCCGACAGCCTCCAGATTGGCTCAGTTGCCGTCGATGCAGCAAGCGGCAGTCATCGATGCGGGAAGAGGCGCAAAAGCCGCTGACCGGTCAATCAGTGTCACGCTCGGAGAGTGGGTTGTCACGGACCCAGGCAGCGGTCTCGGCATACTTGGCCGCGATGTATTCCTCCAGCTTGGCGCGTTCCACTCGCCACTGGCCGCGGCCACCGACCTTGATCGCGGGAAGCTCACCGCCCCGCACCATGTGATAGACCTGCGAGTCCGAGACGTTGAGCTCGGCAGCCACCTCGGACAGCAGCAGGAAGCGAGGCTCGGGCACGGGGTCCTCCTATCGACAGCATCAGTTTGCCACCGTTTGCCGCGGCCTGGTTGCGTTGGCCCTGCGCCACCACGATCTGGAGACGCCTGATGGAATGGGACGTTCCCCGGCCGCGATGACGGTGTACTGTCCGGGACCGCAGAACGTGCCGCGTGCAGGAGGAAAGACGTGCCGATCACCGATCTGGTCCGGGTTTACGTGCCGGCCACGCTGCCGATGCTCGCGTCGCTGCGGGCCGAGGGGCGCCTCGGCGGTCAGGCAGTGGTCGCCCACGCGGTGACCCCCGCGCTCCGGGAGTGGTATGCGGAGGGTGACGAGGAGGAGCTCGAGTACGTGGCCTTCACCCGTGCCGCGCAGGGCGCCCTGCAACTGCTGCGCCATGACCCGGCCGCGCCACGGCGCCGGGTGGTGATCTCGGCCGACGTGCCGGCTGCCGGCCTCGTCCGGGAGGACACCGAGCTCGGTTCGAGCACCGTCCGGTTACCGCAGGCGATCAGCGTGACCGAGCTGGCCAGCATTCATGTCGACGGCACCGATGCCGAGGAGTCGGTGGCGGCCGCGGCCGAGGTGGTCGAGGAGGCGCTGGCGGGCGACCCCGACGCGCAGTTCACCGTCGACGGTGCCGAGGATCACGAGTTGGAGTGGTACGCGGTCTCCGAGCTCGACGAGTTGCTCTGAGGCTCCCCTTCGTCCCGCGCGGCGATCGCGTCCCGCGCCGGGCTGGGCTTCGGCCCCGCCGGGGTGTCCTCCGTCGCCTTCGCCTCGTCCTTCCCCTCGTCCTTCGCCGGGACGTCGTCCCTGGCCTTCGCCGGGGCGTCGTCCTCGTCCTCGGCCGGGCCCAGTGTCCGGCCGACCGCGATGATGGCGGTCAGCGCACCGACGAAGAGGACGATCAGCGCGTTGTTGAGGCGTGCCGTGCTGAGCAGGTCCTGGACCGTCTTCTCCAGTTCGCTCACCTTGCCGGCCAGGGCCAGGACCTCCGCTCCGGCGGTGCGCGACAGTGACTCGCCGATCACGAGCAGCAGGCCCGGGCCGGCTCCGGCAAGCGCGTACATCGGCCAGCGGACCCCCGTGCCGGCACGGCGCAGCAGCACGTAGGAGATGAGCCCGGCCGCCAGACCGCTGAGGGCGGCCTGGCTGTACGAGAACCACTGTGCCGCGTCGGCGGACGACGCGGTGTCGCCGGCTCCGAAGGCGTTGAGCACCGGCTCCTGGAAGAGGTTGAGCACGAATCCGATCAGGAAGACCCCGACCGACGCCGCGGCGGCAGCCGCGACCACCCGGGGGATCCGCAGCCCGGCCAGTGCGCCACCGATGGTCGCGGCCGCCGCGACGGTGCCGGCGACCGCCGCGTAGATCGTGCCGAGCGTGTTGATCGTGATGACCGGTACGGCGCTGACCAGGCCGACGAGCAGACCGGCTCCGGTGGCCACGGCGAACCGGGCGGTCGAGCCGAGCGACCGGCGCCCGCCGATCAGGGTGAGCGCGAGCAGTGCCACGGCCGCGCCGGCGACCAGGGCCGCCGAGACCGCGCCGGGCAACGCGTACGCCGTGGAGGTCACCTCCATCGCGGCGTCCGCCCGGCTGGTGATGCTGGCCCGGGCCGACCACAGCATCGCGGCGGTCCAGCCGACGGATGCCACCGCGAGCAGCACCACGGTGAGCCGGGACTCCTCGACGGTCTCCGGGGCTGTCTGGCGGTCACTCATGAGGCTCAGGGTAGCCGTACGGCCCCTGCGCGCCCGCTCGGCCGTCCCGTGAGGAGGCCCGTCAGCCCGGCGCCGGCGACGCTATTTGCACATGGGGTGAGAGTTGGGGCGCTTGGCAACCAATGTCTGGTTTCGCATGGCGAATCGCGGGTTTTCGCGAATTTCCTGCCCGCAACATGTCGTCTGACCGTTTGCCTGCGCCATATTACCTGGTCAACGTCACGTACAGTGGCGAAACGCCCCATCCGCACGCTCGTTGTCGGACTGTCTGTGCGGGACAGTCGTTTGTGGAGGCGCAAACTGGACGGATCGGGCTAAATCCTGGACGGCGGCGCGACAAAGTGGCAGCTTATTAGGCATGCCCGACTTCCAAATCAATCCAACGGCGGCTGCCCTTCTCGGCCTCCTCCACGAGGGGGCGATGACCGGCGGTCAGCTGATGGCGGCTGCCGAACGCCGCCTCGGGCCCTACTGGTCGATGACGCGGAGCCAGGTCTACCGCGAACTGCCCGTACTCGCCGAAATGGGGTACGTCCGCCTCGGAAAGCCGGGCCCTCGATCCAGTCAGCCCTACGCCATCACCGCGTCCGGGAAACGGGCCTTCACCAGGTGGCTCGCCGAGAGCCCCGGCCGTGATGCGCTACGCAACCCGGTCGCTCTCCGGGTCGCCTTCGGCCAGCAGCACTCCGGCGACCAGTTGCAATCGCTGTACACGCATGCCAACCAGTACCACGCGGAGGCCATGGCGATGGCGAAGGAGCAGGCCAAGGAGGCGAAGAAGAACGGTGACCCGTTCGGCGCGGCGGCGCTGGAGTTCGCGGTCGCCTATCACAAGGCCGCTCTCAGCTGGCTCAAGGCAGTTCCGACAAGTTGAACGGACCGCCCCGGCCAGCAATCTGGCCGGGCGGCGTAGTCTTGAGTGTCGTGAGCGCTGCCGACTTTCCCGAGCAACTGAAGTCCCTCGACGCGACCCTGCGCAACATTGAGAACGTCCTGGACGTCGACAAGCTGCGCCGGGACAAGGCGGACCTCGAGGAGCAGGCCTCCGCGCCCGACCTCTGGGACGACCAGGCCCGCGCACAGGAAGTGAACAGCCGCCTGGCGTACGTCTCGGGCGAGATCTCCAAGCTGGAGCGCCTGCGCTCCCGCCTCGACGACGCCGCCCTGCTTCTCGAGATGGCCGAGGACGAGGGAGACGCCGACTCGGTCACCGAGGTCGGCGACGAACTGGTCAAGCTCTCCAAGGCCGTCGAGGAGATGGAGGTTCGCACCCTCCTCTCCGGGGAGTACGACTCCCGTGAGGCCCTGGTCGCGATCCGGGCCGGCGCCGGCGGTGTGGACGCGGCCGACTTCGCCGAGATGCTGATGCGGATGTACCTGCGCTGGGCGGAGCGGCACGGCTACCCGACCGAGGTCTACGACACGTCGTACGCGGAGGAGGCCGGCCTCAAGTCGGCGACCTTCACGGTCAAGGTGCCGTACGCCTACGGCACCCTCGGCGTCGAGTCCGGCACCCACCGCCTGGTGCGGATCAGCCCGTTCGACAACCAGGGCCGCCGCCAGACCAGCTTCGCCAGCGTCGAGGTGATGCCGGTGGTCGCGCAGACCGACAGCATCGAGATCCCGGAGAACGAGATCCGCACCGACGTCTACCGCTCCTCCGGTCCTGGTGGGCAGAGCGTCAACACCACCGACTCGGCGGTCCGGCTGACCCACATCCCGACCGGCATCGTGGCCTCGTGTCAGAACGAGAAGTCGCAGCTGCAGAACAAGGCGGCCGCCCTGCGCGTCCTCCAGGCCCGGCTCCTGGAGCGTAAACGCCAGGAGGAACAGGCCAAGATGAACGATCTGCGGCAGGACACCACCGGTTCGTGGGGCGATCAGATGCGTTCGTACGTCCTCCACCCGTACCAGATGGTGAAGGATCTGCGCACCGAGTACGAGACCGGTAACCCTTCGTCGGTCTTCGACGGCGATGTGGACGGGTTCATCGAGGCGGGCATCCGTTGGCGCAAGCAGAACCAGGTTGCCTCCTGATCGGTTCGGTGACCGAGCGCAACCTCGCCTGAACGGTCCGTCAGGCGTGGTTGTGCTCGTATATACCGTTACTGCAGGTCGTGAATATTCCCGACCCCGGCGGGGTTGGCGATTTCGTTACACCGCGTAGACTCCAGTCCCGTGATTCAGCTCGAGAACGTGACGAAGACGTATCCGAAGGCGTCTCGGCCGTCGTTGGACAATGTCAGCGTCGGGATCGAGAAGGGTGAGTTCGTCTTCTTCATCGGCCCCTCCGGTTCAGGTAAGTCGACGATCATCAAGCTGCTGCTGCACGAGGTCTCGCCGACCCGTGGCAAGGTGGTGGTGAACGCCAAGGACGTGACCACCCTGCGGTCGTGGAAGGTTCCGCACTTCCGCCGCTCGATCGGCTGCGTGTTCCAGGACTTCCGGCTGCTGCCGAACCGGACCGCGTACGAGAACGTCGCCTTCGCCCTCGAGGTGATCGGCAAGACCAAGGCCGTCGCCCGTCGCGTCGTGCCCGAGGTTCTCGAGCTGGTCGGCCTCGGCGGTAAGGAGCACCGCTACCCGCACGAGCTCTCCGGTGGTGAGCAGCAGCGTGTCGCGGTGGCCCGTGCCTTCGTGAACCGCCCGCTGATTCTTCTCGCCGACGAGCCCACCGGTAACCTCGACCCGGACACGTCGATCGAGATCATGCGCCTGCTGGACCGGATCAACCGGACCGGTACGACCGTCGTGATGGTCACGCACGACTCCAACATCGTCAACCAGATGCGCCGCCGGGTCATCGAGATCGAGAGCGGACGGATCGTCCGGGACCAGGCGCGCGGTGTCTACGGGTAGACCCGGCTCCGCCCACGTAACGAAAGCTGAACCTGTGACACGCGGAGTCCTGGAAGGATCCCCCCGATGCGCGTGAAGTACGTACTCAACGAGGTCCTCGTGGGCCTGTGGCGAAACGTCACGATGACGATCGCCATGATCATCACGATGTCGGTCTCGTTGACCATGCTGGGCGCCAGCGTGCTTCTCTACATGCAGGTCGACCTGATGAAGGACGCCTACTACGGGAACATCCAGGTCTCGATCTTCCTCAACGACGGCATCACCGACGGTGAGAAGGCCGCCATCGATCAGGCGATCACCAACAGCAGCCTGGTCGCCGACAAGGCCTTCGAGACCAAGGCGGACGCTCTCAAGCGCTTCCAAACCCTCTGGGCCGACTCCCCGGACTTCGTGAACGCGATCAACGCGGAGAGCCTGCCGGAGTCGTACCGGGTGCGGTTGAAGAACCCGGAGAACTACGATTCGTTCGCCAAGGAGATCGAGAAGCTGCCCGGCATCAAGCAGATCATCGATCAGAGCGACATCCTTGAAGAGGTCTTCGACATCTTCAACTCGATCCAGCTGGCCTCACTGATCGTCGCGGGCTTCATGGCGGTGGCCGCCTTGCTCCTGGTGGGTAACACCATCCAGGTGGCCGCCTACAGCAAACGGCGAGAAGTGGCGGTCATGAAACTCGTCGGCGCATCGAACTGGTTCATCCAGGCGCCGTTCGTGCTGGAGGCGGTGGTCGCCGGTCTGATCGGCGCGATCCTCGGCTTCGTGGCGCTCTTCATCGCCAAGGTGGTGCTCCTGGACGGCAAGCTCCAGGCGCTCGCCACCATCCTGACCCCGATCCCGAACGGCAACGTGGTGCTCATGCTGCCGTTGCTGGCCGGCGTCGGAGCCCTGGTCAGCGCGGTCACCGCCTGGGTCACCCTGCGCTTCTACCTCAAGGTCTGACGCGGGCGGGCGTCAGCCCACCCGATCGTGAGTACGCCGATGGCCGCAATCCGGACAGGGTTGCGGCCATCGGGCGATTTGGTGCTTTGCGGCTGATTGGTCGCGGTAGCGTGGCCCGGTGAGGTACCGCCGACCTGATCGCCTGATCGCCGCCTGCCTCTGCCTCCTCGGCATCGTGGCAATGGTGGGAATCGTCCTGACCGGACCGCGGCCCGCCGGCGCCGGGGACCGCAACGACGACGCCTCCCGTGCCGTCCGCCGCGCCGAGGCGCTGCTGGAGAACGCGAGCGCCGCAGCCCGCACGGCGGCCGGCAACCTGGCCCGCGCCACCGCGGCACTCCCGGCCGCCCAGGACCGGGTGGCCGCCACCCGCGGCGTCGTCGTCGCCACCCGCGTCCAGGCCGACGTGGCCCGCCGCCACGCCGACACCACCCGCGGCGAGTACCAGCGGGTCGCCGCCGACTACACGGCCGCCGCGGCCCGGCTCGACGAGGCCCGCGCCCGGGTCGACGAGATCGCCCGCACCAGCTACATGGGCAGCCGGCTCACCCGGTTCAACATGCTGGCCCAGGCCACCGGTCCGCAGGACCTGATGGACCGGCTCGGGCTCGTCGAGCACCTCGTCGACCGGGAACAGGAGGAGGTTCGTATCCTCTTCGCGGCCCGGCGCGAGGCGCGCGAGGCGCAGAACCGGGCCGGCGCCGCCAAGCGCGACGCCGAGGCCGCCGAGCGCACCGCCGTCGACAAGCTCCGCGCCGCCCAGACCGCCCAGACCGCCGCGCTGCGCGCCCGGCAGTCGCTCTACCAACTGGTGCAGACCCGGCAGACCGCGTTGCGTGCCGCCGAAGCGCAACGCGGCACGGTCCTGGCCCAGTACCGGGCCGCGGTCCGCAACGAACAGCGGACCCGGTCGGCCATGCGCGGCTGGGAGAACCGGGGCGGCGTCGGCAGCCGATATTCCGGCGGCCACCTCCTGATGCCGGTCCGCGGGTGGAAGAGCAGCAATTTTGGTAACCGGTACGACCCGTACTACCGGGTCTGGCAGTTGCATGCCGGCACCGACTTCGCCGCCGGGTCAGGCAGCCCCATCCGGGCCGCGGCCTCCGGACGGGTCATCCAGGCCGGCTGGAACGGCGGCTACGGCCGGTACACCTGTATCAATCATGGACGGCTGAACGGGCACGGTTTCACCACCTGCTACGCCCACCAGTCACGGATCAACGTGCACGTCGGTGAGTACGTCCGGCGCGGCGAGGTGATCGGCCGGGTCGGCAACACCGGCGCGTCGACCGGGGCGCACCTGCACTTCGAGACGCGGTTCGGCGGCGTACCCCGGAATCCGTTGAATTACCTGCCCGGCTGCCTCTGTTGAATCGCGGGTAGTCTTTTTCCTCATGCCACGTGAACAGGGTCGCAAGCTGGTCGCCTCCAACCGCAAGGCGTACCACGACTACACCATCCTGGACACCTACGAGGCAGGCATGGTCCTCACCGGCACCGAGGTGAAATCGCTGCGTGCCGGCCGTTCCTCGCTCGTCGACGCGTTCGGCCACGAGAACGGCGGCGAGATCTACCTGCACGGGATGCACATTCCCGAGTACACCCAGGGCACCTGGACCAACCACGAGCCGCGCCGCCCGCGCAAGCTCCTGCTGCACCGCGAAGAGATCCACAAGATGCTGGGCAAGCTGCGCGACGACGGCGTCACGCTGGTCCCGCTCGCGGTCTACTTCCACAACGGGTACGCCAAGGTCGAGATCGGCGTCGCGAAGGGCAAGAAGAGCTACGACAAGCGGCAGGACATGGCCAGCCGGGACGCCCAGCGCGAGATCAACCGGGCGATGGGCCGCCGTGCGAAGGGCATGGACTGACGGGTATTCTCGCCCGCCAGGCCCCATGATCCGCACCTGGCCCGCCGCTGTCGATCATTCTGCTGTCGCGAGGGAGAGCCACCCGTTGGCGAAGCACGCCGTCCGTCAGTTCATCCTGGCCCGACTCGTCCTCGGCTCCGCTGCCGCGGTGCTCGCCGCCCTGGTCGTCTGGGTCGCGGTGGTCGCCGGCGGGTCGGCCGGTGCGGGGGAGCCGCTGCTGGTCCAGCCGTCCGCCGCGCTGCAGGCCGCCGGTGACCCGCTGCCGGCCACCACGCCGTCCACCGAGTCGGCCCCGGTACCGTCGTCGCCGACCCCGTCCGCCTCGGTCAGCAGCTCCGCGTCGCAGTCGCCCTCGGCGTCCGCGTCGTTCTCACCCTCGGCCAAGCCCAAGCCGTCGAAGACCCCCAGCCGGACACCGAGTACCCGGCCCTCGCCCTCACCCGCCGCGAACACCCTGGCCGTCACCTACGCCACCAGCGCCGCGTGGCGGGACGGATTCATCGCCGCGGTCAAGGTCGTCAACAACGGCTCCGCGGCGCGCGAGTGGACCGTCACTCTGACCTACCCGTCCAGTGCCGACGTCGAGGTCCGCGGTGGCTGGAACGCCACGGTCAGCGCGAGCGGCGACACCGTCACCATCCGCGGCAACTCACTGGCCGCCGGTGCCTCGATCACCGCCGGTTTCCAGGGCTCCAAAGACATCGGCGCCGTGGTGAAACCGGTCACCTGCGCCGTCGGTGGCGGCTCCTGCGGGATGAGCTAGGATTGTCACGCTGTGAAACAGACATGGGGGTGACTGGTTTCGACTTCGTACGTGGAGACAGGGGAAGCGAGCCGAGGAAGCCGACGTCGTCTCGAGAATCGGTCGTCGGAAAACTATAAGCGCCAACGATAAGTTTGACGCTGACCAGTACGCTCTCGCCGCCTGAGGCAAGTAGCGTGGTCTGTCGGTCTGGGAGCGCCTCCGTCCCAGCTGCCGGCATCAGCTAGGAGGCTGGCCAATGGGTCCCGGTCGCGGGGACCCGGCGGCGAGATCAATCAGCGACTGGGCCCGTCATCCGAACTTGCTCACGTGAGTCGGAGGGCCGAGTAGAGGCATAGTGAGCTGCGCTCGGAGAAGCCCTGACAAAACAACGAAGGACCCGGGTTCGATTCCCGGCACCTCCACTGCAAGATCATCGGCCGCGTCATCCACTTGGGTGGCGCGGCCGGTTCGTTAGGCATGGCGCTCTTCGCATGGCGCCATCCGCGGTGGCGGGTGGGCCAAGGGGTGGCGACACTCTGACTTCGAGGGCGTGATGGCGTGGCAGGCCGCTGCGGACCCACTGGGAAGACCGTTTGCTGCTGCGTTCCAGGTGCCAGTGGCACGCGTCTGGAGGACATTCCTGATGGCGTATATAGCGCCCGACGGTGTGCAGCCTGGAGCGGCCGGTGCCACGGTCTTGGCGTGGCTGGCTCCGTTGCCTTCAGCGATGGCCGCGTCGAAATGAAACTTTTTCTTGCAAGTCGCCACGGCGGGACGGTTGGTCAGGTTCTCATGCCTAGTCGGTGAACTAATTAGGACGGTCGCCACATTCGGTGCGGCGTAGCCTGCGTGAAGGCTGCGTTACAAGGGGTGACTGATGACTGATGAGACTTGGCTCGCTGCACGCCTCATTCCGACTTCCGGAATCAACGGTGCTGAGGAGCAAGAACGCAGAGCTACCTCGGCTCTGCTTGCGGTAATGAGCGCAGTACGAGAGTTCGGCCGTGCTTTGACGCAGCAGTTCGGTGCTCCAGCGGGCTCCGTGGAGACATTCATCGAGGTGCCGTTTAAGCTCGGGGACGGGAAGTACTTCCCGGATGGGCTAATTCGGGTGACTCGTGGACAGCGCCAGTGGACCGCACTGGTCGAAGTGAAGACGGGTAGCAACGAACTGCAGACGGAGCAGCTTGAGCGCTACCTGGACATCGCCCGTGAGCAGGGCTTCGATGCCTTGATCACCATCTCCAACGAGATTCCACCCATCCCGGGCCAGCACCCCACTGCCGTTGACAAGCGGAAGCTCAAGAAGGTTGCGCTGCATCACCTGCCATGGTCCGAGGTGCTCACCGTTGCGGTAATGCAGAAGGAGTACCGCGGTGTTGCGGACCCGGATCAAGCGTGGGTTCTTGGTGAACTGATCCGATACTTGGAGCACCCACGGTCTGGTGCGCTCGAGTTCAGCGACATGGGCCCCAGCTGGGTGACCTTGAGAGAGTCGGTGGGAGCCGGCACTCTTCGCTCCACCGACGCGACGGCCGCGGAAGTTGCCGGCCGATTCGACGCACTTGTCCGATTCGCCGGTCTCAAGCTTGGTAGGCGACTTGGAACGGAGATCGTTCCGAGCCTCAGTCGTCGCGAATTGTCGGAGCCAGCAGTCCGTACCCAGGCTTTGGTCTCACAGCTCAGCATGACCGGCACCATGACCGCTGCGCTACGAATCCCTGGCGCTGTGGGCGCCCTATTTGTGACGGCAGACCTGCGGGCAACCAAGATCACGTGTCACGTGGACGTTGACGCCCCGCGCGAAGGTCGTCCCACTACTCGCGTCAACTGGCTGGTACGGCAGCTGAAGGAAGCGCCAGAGACGGTGCGGCTGGAGTCCTCGGCCGCCTACTCACGGGGGCCCGGCAATGCTGAGCTGTTGAAGGCCGTACGCGAGAATCCGGGCCTCCTCATCGGCGACCCGAGCAAGGAACTGCGCACGTTTCGGGTTGCAGCAAATTCACCGGCCGGTACGAAACGTGGGACCGGCCGAGGGTCGTTTGTCGACTCGGTGCTTGCCGCGATTGACGGCTTCTACGAGCAGGTGATCCAGAATCTCAAGCCCTGGATGCCTGCCCCTCCGAAGCTTCGGTCCCCCGACGGAGTGGTGGAGGCAGAGCAGGTTCCTTCGGCCTTGATCTCAACCGCGATCTCGTCGCAGGACGGCCCTCAACTTGAGAGTGATGCAGAGGCTGAGTCTTCCGGGACCGACGCCACGTCGGTCGCCCAATGACGGCGTCGGGGGATCACCCAGCCCACCTCCTACTTCTAGGTTCAGGAGGGCTTCGAACCTTCGGAATTAACGGGCCAGGTGATACCTGCTTTGAGTTGCAGTATTGACTCTGCCCGGTTCAAGTAGGCGCTCATCACTTCCACGAGGAGGGTTCTCACCCGAACCCGAAGCGGCACCGCTCACCAGGGCGGTGCCGCTTTCGTTTCTGGCCTGGTCGACCAGCGGAGACAGGAGGTCGGCCGGCTCATCGGTCGCAACATGCGGGCCGTTCCCCTCGTCGTCGAGGTACTGCTTCGGAAGACGGCTTGGTCGAGCATGCCGCGGATCCTTGCGCGCCTGCCGGTACAGGTCGTGTGAGTTGAGAGCAGGGTTCAGTATCGGCCGTGGTTCGGTATGAAAGAACAGAAGGCAGACGTGAACGGATGTTCAGCCAGGTGCTTCGATGCCCAGACCGCGCTGCATCCCCCGCACCAACTGCCGGCGACGGTCGGAAGACTGGGGCCAACCGAGGTGACGCCCATCAGGTGACCTATGCGAGTACGGGGTTTCCGCTGGTGCGACGAGCACCGTAGGCGGATGGCTCTTTGGGGCCGGAACTCCAGGCGCGGGCCGGGTACCGGCAATAGGCGAAGTGCTTGAGTCTTACCGCAGGAACTGGAGAAACTCGGCTGTGGTCAGGCCAGCCTGCCGAAGAATCGAGGCGAGCGTTCCACGTTTGACCGTAGGGTGCTGAGGGACCACTGCGACCCGGCCGTTCGGATGTTGGTAGACCGCGTGACTGCCTTTGGTGCGGACGTGGACGAACCCTGCCCGGGTGAGGGCGTCTACTACCTTGCGGAGAGGGAGATCGGCCAGAGCCGGGCTCATGCGGCCGAGGCGACCTGGAACGCGGTAACGAACGGCGTTGCCTCGATCTGGGGCTGAGAGACCTGCTCCAAGTAGAGCTCCACCGCTTCGCGGAGATTCGCCAAAGCCTCATCCAATGACTCGCCTTGACTAGCCACGTCAAGTTCCAGGCACCGGGCAACGAACCAGTCTTCTTCCTGGTGCACCGCGGCGGTCAGTGTTCGGGTCATCAAGGTCTCCCGCATGGTGAGCTCAGGTTCTTTATTCTAGGCGGTTGCCGAGGGTGTCCAGTTGTCCGAGCTTGCCGCGCAGGCGCTTCGCCGCTCGGAGTTCCTCGCGTCGATCAGGCATCATGTGCAACGCAGTCGGGAGCGAGGATTCACACATGGCCAAGAACGCAACTGTCTACGACTGGACGAGCCCGGAAGGTCATCGGCTGTCCATCGCCGTGGAGCCGGCGCGCGTGAGCTGGCGAACCTGGGTCACTGGTCGGGGCGCCGTGAATCCTGCTGAGCCGGAGTTCACCGAGCAGACGACGGTCCGTTCCCTTGAGCTCATCGATGGTCGCTATGTGCTCAACGCAGGCCCGGATCGGCAGGGCGACCGGGACTGGGCGTGGGCCGGCGAGCAGATTGCGCATGGTGTGGTGCCGGGCACGGAGCACGTATTTGAGCCGCCAGGCAAGCGAACGTCCAATGCCGCTAACGGCACGAGTAAATGGTCGTGGATCTTTATGGATGTCTACGACCTTGCGCCCGGTGGTGTCGCTTGGGCGCCCTTCGAGAGCGAGTCCCCCTTCTATAGCCGGGCAGGTCACATCGCCGCGAAAGCGCGAGCCTGGCTTGACGCGGCCCGTCCAGAGTGGCGGGCTGAATCCAGGCGTCTTGGCCTAGAGGCAGACTTGGTCAGCCAACGTGAGAGCGTTTCTCGATCTCAGACAAACATCCGAGAGCTCCGGGCGGCGGTTGCTGAGTCGCGACGCCGCATGACGGTGCTGCGCGCAATGCGCCCGAATGCGTAGCCGAGGGTAAGGCGCAGCGCAGTTGGGCGAGGCGCGGTCACTATGAGCCGGGCCGTTACTCATCCCGTCGGGGGTGGCTGCGGCGGTCTAAGCCGGCGGCTGGCTAGCGGAGCAAGCGGGTTCGGAGGTGATGCACCTGCTTCGCCGAGTTTAAGTAAGCAGCTGTCACCTCCACGGCATTACGGCCCCCTGTTCGCGGAAAGCGCGAACCGGGGGCCGTTTCGGTTTTCTGCTCCGGGGGCCGAGCCCCCGGAAACCCCGCATCACGGTGGGCGCGGCAGGCGGTTGGGTCGCGGCTGGTCCGCGTCGCGCTTCGGCCGCGTCAGATGGGAAGTACGGACACGTCGTATTTCTGAATGTGCGCGTCGCGAGTGACGAGGGTCAGGTGTTCCACCTTGGCCTGGGCGATCAGCATCCGATCGAACGGGTCTCGGTGGATCAGCGGGAGCCGTCCTGCGACGAGGCCGTGCTCGGCGGTGATGTTCAGATGCCGGAAGCCGCTGTCACGGATGCGTTCGGGGAGATCGGCTGGCTTCTCGAGTTTGCCGAGCGACTGCTTGATGGCTACTTCCCAGATCGTCGCCGGGCTGAGGTAGACGTCCGGTTCATGATCGAGGCGTTCCTTGATCTCGGCGGAAAGCGTGAGGTCGTCCGTGAGCCACCACAGCACGACGTGCGTGTCGAGGAGCAGGCTCATCCGAGGCCGAAATCATGTGCGACCGACTCGTTCACCTCGGTGGAGTCCCAGTCGTCTGCTACGACGAGTTGACCGGCGAGGGAGCCTCTGCCGATCCTGTCGACCCTGCGGTTGAGCGGGATCACCTTGGCGACGGGTGTGCCGGCCCTGCTGATGATGATCTCTTCGCCGTGCTCGACGCGGTCGATGATCCGCGAGAGGTTTGTTTTCGCGTCGTGGATGTTGAACTGCACGGGGGCTTCAGACATGGCGACCTCCTTAGCTAAGAGGTTAGCCCGGCGAGACCCGGCGGGTACCCGCCGACGGCCGTCTTCAGCTGTGGGGCCCGCTCGCCGCGGTTCAAGTAAGCAGTCATCAGCTCCACGGCATTGCGGCCCCCTGTTCGCGGAGGGCGCGAACCGGGGGCCGTTTCGGTTTTCTGCTCCGGGGGCCGCGCCCCCGGAACCCCCGCATCCCGGGGGCGCGGCCCGTGGTTGCGTGCCGCTCTGCCCGTGGCGGCCAGTCGATCATGTCAAGGCGCCCGGCTCTGATTCATCGTGCTCATCTCGATCGACTCATCCCACCTCGACTCCACATCGTCACGTCCTGTGGTGAGTCACGGGGTTTGTGGGTCGCTGATGCTGCGGGGGTTCGGGGCTGGGTCTTGGTGCTGGGCCGGGCTGACGGCGGGGGCGGGGGGGCGGGGGGTCGAGGGCCTTGCCCAGTTCGGTGGCCAGGGCTGTCAGTTCGGGGCCGGACAGGTTCTTCACCCGCTGGGCCTGCAGGTCCAACTTCGTGCCGTCGGCTCGGGTGATGGTGACCTGAGTGGTGCCTGTTCGATGGCGTAGCCAGGCGATCACCAGGCCGGCGAAAGTGCCCAGGACGGTGGGGCCGAGGTCGACGATGATCATGGCGACTGACTGGCTGATGCCTCCGGCCTGCTGGCCGTCACCGACGAGGTGTACGCGGCCCCGCAGTGGCGGCTGCTGATCGAGGAAGGCTGCCAGGGCGCCCTCTTGCCGGTCCAGATCTCGGTGGTCGCTTGCTCGCACGGTGATTCGCACCGCGTCGCCCCCTCGTGTCTGCGGAAAACGGTGGGTCGGGACCGGCTGCCGTCCTGTCGGATGGTGGCCGACAGTGGGAAGCACGAAACGGCCCGGTTGCACCATACTCACTGTCGTCATTATTCAAGGGCATGATTGTCAGGGGGATCGGTGGCGGAGGAAACCCAGGACGGCGGTCAGACCAGCACCGCGACGACACCGCCGGTGACAGCCGCCCCGGCCATGCCCGTCCAGGGCGGGAAGATGGCAAGCCGGTTCACCGTCGGGCGCCCTGCGGACTTCGTGAGTGTCACGTCGTGGCTCCGGGCCGGCATTCTGCGGAACGGGCGCGGTGTCGTCGCGGCGTTCATCGCGGCCTGGCTCTACGTGCCCGGTGCGCTGTTCGCGGCTGCGGTTCTCGCCGTTTCCAGTGGGATCGGTGCCTACCTCTACAGCGGGCTGCGCGGTGAGCAAACCCTTCCGGAATCGGTGCGGTCGGTGCCGTTTCTCGGCGACGCCATGGAGAACCTGCTGACCAAATCCAGCGGTGTCCAGGCCGCGGTCCTCGCGGTGCTGCTCGGCGCGCTGATCGGTTTCCTGCTCGGGATGATCTGGGTGTTCCTCGGGCCGTTCCAGGAGAGTGTCGTCGACGGGGTGGTGACCGTCGTGGGCGCAATCATCATCGGGTGCGTGGTCGGCCTGCTCTACACGCTCTATCGGGTGCTGTTCGAGCACCGCATCCTCGCTGTCACCGGGGCGCGCCGGTTGAGCCGCCGCGAAGCCGACCTGCTGCTGCCGCTGGTCCGCAGTGCCGCGGATCGGCTGGGACTCCGAAACCACCCGGAGGTGCTGACCCACGACAGTGCCGAGGCGGCCGCCTACGCCCACACCCGGCACATCGTCATTCACAAGGGCATGATCGACAGCTTCGTCCACACGCCCGACGCGATTGCCGCGACCATCGCCCACGAACTCGTCCACTGGCGGAACGCCGACGCGGTCTCGACCGCCTTCGTACGTGGTGTGGCGTTTCCGCTCTATGTCGTGCAGGCGGGCGGCGGATGGCTGCGTGACCGGACCCGGAACGGCTTCCTGCGATTCCTGATCTGGCTCGCGCTCTGGCCCGTCTTCGTCACCGTGCAGTATTTCGTGGCGCCGATGCAGGCCTCGGATTCACGTCGGGCGGAGTTCCGTGCCGATGAGGGGGCCGTACTGGCCGGATACCGGGCCGGCATGCGGAAGGTTCTGAACCGGCTCCGTTCCTTCGAGGGCGGCCGCAATGGCTGGAACGCCGCCATCTGCGCCACCCATCCGGCGAACGAGCTGCGGCTGGAGGCCATCGAGGAACCAGGCAAGGATTACCCACTGCCGGACGAGGACGCCCCGGCCTTCCCGTTCCCCGTCATCGTCACCGAACCCGGCGTCTGAACGGGTGGCGGATCACATGGTCGTGACAGCTGCGTGCCCGCACTGCCGGACCGCCCTGCTGCCGGGCCGCGACGAATGTCTGCGCTGCGGACATCCTGTCGACGCCCCTGTTCGAGCCTGTACGGAGTGCGCCCATCCCAACACCGTGGCGGCTCGCTTCTGCTCGCACTGCGGGCATCGTCTGGGAACGTCTGCTGCCCCGCCGGAGTCACCGGGTGACCCCGCGGCCGCCGGAGCGAACGAGATCTTCGTCAGTACCACGTTGCGGACTCCCCGGCCGTTGATCATCGCAGCCGCCGTGCTCGTGGTGCTGTTCCTCGGTGTGTCCGCTGTCAAAGCCGTGCAGAGTGTCTTCTTCGACCCGGCGAACACTGTCGAGGCGTACTTCTCCGCGCTCGCTGACCGGGACGCCGCTGAGGTCATGAACACGCTCGTGCCGGGCGACGCGGGCGAGGTCAGCCTGCTGACCTCTGAGGTGCTCGGTTCGTCCGGGTACGAGCCGCCCACCGACATCAAGGTGTTGGAGTCGACGATGCCGGAAGGCGGTGCGGCCCCCTCCGAGGATCCCTATGACGACACCCCGGCGGAGATGGCGACGGTCCGTGTCGAGTACAGGCTGAGCGGGGAACTCGCGGAAAAAGTCTTCTACCTGCGACAGGATGAGGCCACTTCGGCGGGGATCTTCCAGCGCTGGCGGATCATGAACGGAGTCGAGAACCTTGCCGTGTCCGCGCCGGGCATCGACACGGTCGTCGTGGCAGGTACCACGCTGACGCCGGATCCCGAGCAGGGCTGGATCGCGCTCGGTGCCTATCCCGGAACGTACCGAATTGGCCTCGCCGAGCATCCGCTGTGGTCGGCGGATCAGGTCGTCACGCGGGTGGGCGGTCAGCCCGCACCGGAGGGCGGCGGCGAGGTCATGGCGGTGCTCCAGCCGGCTCTGAAGGAGAGCGCGCGCTCAGTCGTCGACGAGCGGATCCGTGCTTATCTGGACGGCTGTGCCAAATCCACCACCACCAGCCCGACCGGGTGCCCGTTCTCCTCCTACAGCTGGCAGGAGGTACGGAAGGTGGACTGGACGATCGACGAGTACCCGCAGTACACCCTGATGGAGGAGGGCGGGAGCCTGCGCGTCCGCACCGAGGAGCCAGGCAAGGCGACCGTCACCGGGACCGAGGTGTCGAGCTGGTCGAGCCAGACGTCCCCGTACCGCGACGATGTGACCTTCTATCTTTCCGGAACGGTATCGGCTGCCGGAGGCCAGATCTCGTTCGTACCTCAGTGAGATCGAGGCCTGATGAGGTGGAGAACTGAATGCCGCCGATGGACGCCGTCTTCGACTCACCGTGGGCGGCGCTCGTGTGCTGGCCGGCGAGGTAAACGGGCGACGTAACCGGGCGCGTCTGAGCGTTCCGATGAGCTGGTCACGTCATGCGCGGCCACCGCAGTGATGCGAAGGCGTCCGGTTCCAGGTTGAGGAGCCCGTCAACTCGCGACCGTGATGGGGGTGTCGGCCGGTAGAGTTGTACCGGATGGTGGTACGACTCTTGAAGGGCGTTGCTGTGGCTCTGTCTGCGAGTGAAGCGCGAAAGCGACTCTTTCCACTAATTGAGCAGGTCAACGATGATGAGGAGGCGGTGGAGATCGTCTCGAAGTCAGGCACCGCCTTCCTCGTGCCGGAGAGTCTGTGGCGATCGATGGTGGAAACGCGGTACCTGCTCAGGTCACCGGCGAATGCGAGGCGGCTGATGGACAGCGTGGCCCGGGTGGAGGCCGGTGAGTTCGAGCGTCAAGAGCTGATCTCCGGTACCGAGGAGCCGGGGCGTCAGGCGTCGTGAACATCGCCTTCGACAAGACCGGCTGGGAGGACTACACGTCATGGGTGGGTGAGCCCAAGACGGTTCGTCGAATCAATCGGATGATCGAAGAGGCACTGCGTGACCCCGGAGAGGGGATCGGGAAGCCGGAGCGTCTGACCGAGAACCTCAGTGGCTACTGGTCCCGGCGGATCACTGACGAGCATCGGCTCGTCTACACCGTGCGCGGCGAGAATTTGATCATCGTGCAGGCCCGCTACCATTACTGATCAAAGTTGCGCGTAGCTGCTTGGCCTGGATCGTTCGGTTCAAGCAGGCGAGTAGCATCTCCACGGCATTGCGGCCCCCGGTTCGGTTTTCTGCTCGGGGGACCGAGCCGCAGGAAGCCCCACATCACGGCGGTCACTGTCAGCGGGCCGCACTGAGAAAGCCGGAGACCTCGTGACCCTGGCGGTGGCGAGGCGGCATGACCTAACCGACGTGCGGGGCCCGGACCACGCCATGATCGAGTATCGACAGACCCGGGGCGGGGCGCACTGAGTTCGCGCGGTACTGTCCGGCCCCTACCCGGAGTGCTGCCGTGGAGATTCTGCTGGACCAACTCGTCGAAGTCAGCTACGGGCGGATGCAACTCGCCGCCCCGGAGGCTGGCTTCGTCGCCGGGGAGGAAGCATTCCGGGGGCTGGCCAACGGGATGTGCGGTGCCGCGATGCCGGGGTTCCTGCTGCTGCGTACCGGGCTGCGGCATGGGGATGTGGGCCTGCGGATCGAGCTGCACGACGCCGAGCCCACCCTGGACCGCGACTGGGAGGACGTCGTCGAGGTGTCGTGGGCGTCGATCGCGCCGAGTCTGCTGGTGCGCGGTCCGGACGACGTCGACCCGGAGCCGGTCGCGCTGCCGCCCGGCGGCTACCGGGTGCGGTTCGGTGGCGCCGGCATGCAGGAGGGGTTCGACGAGGAGTCCAGCGACGGGGAGCCGCCGCTGGACCGGTACCTTCTCGCCTTCTGGCCGGCACCGGCGGCGGCGGATCGCATCGTGCGGACCACCAGTGCCGTCGCGGCCCGCCACCACCGGACGTTCCGTAACACCTGAGGCGGTCCCTGGCGCGGTGGACGCGCGGGGGGACAGGGCGAGATGCTCGGCTTGTCGTTAACGACGTGGCCAGGCGGGCCAGGGCCAGCGGTGTCGATGACCAGGAGGCCCCGGCGGCAGCCCTCCGCAGCGGTTGCGCCCGTTCGTCAAGGTCCGAGTAAGTGATCAACAGCTCCACCATGGTGGGATTGCACGAGAGTTGATCCGCGAGCGTCGGGGGGCCGGCCACCACGGTCGTCATGTCTGGCGGAGCGCTGCAGCCCCGCCGATGGACGGATCAGTAGGAGCCGTTGTTCTGGAAGTGGTTCCAGGCACCGCACGGCGAATCGTAGCGGCCCTTGATGTAGCCGAGACCCCACTTGATCTGGGTGGCCGGGCTGACTCTCCAGTCGGCGCCGGCCGAGGACATCTTGGAACCGGGGTAGGCCTGCGGGATGCCGTAGGCACCCGAGCCGGGGTTGGTGGCCTTGTAGTTCCAGCCGCTCTCGTGGTCCCACAGTTTGTTCAGGCAGGAGAACTCGCCGAACCCGAACCCGGCCTTGATCATCAGGGCGCACCCGACCTCGCGGCTGCCGCTGAAGGTTTTGCAGGCGGCCGGGATCGTGCCGGTGTAGGGCACCGGGCCGGTCTGTGCGGCGCGCTGGGCGGCTGCCTTCTTCTCGGCGGTCGCCTTCTTCTGGGCCGCCTCCAGGGAGCGGGCGTCGGCGGCGGCCGTCTTGGCCATGCTTGACGCCTTCAGGGCGGCGGTGCGTTCCGACTCGGCGCGGGCCGCCCGGTCGGCGGCGTGCTTCGCCTCACGCTGGACCGCGGCCTGTTCGGCGGCTGCCGCGGCCTGTGCGGTGCTCGCAGCCGACCTGTCCCGGTCATCGGCGTGCCGTGCCAGCTGGACGCCACCGGCCAGACCGGCCAGCAGCAGGGCCACGGCGGCGACTCGTACGCCGGCAGACTTGAGGAGTTGCGGTCGGATCACCGGGGGTCCCTTCGACGGCCATGGATCGTCCTCGGGGAGTACGACGGTCCGCCGGCCTATCGCTGTGCAGTGAAGTGGGAGGGATCATACGCCGCAGCCGTGGCGGGTGTGGCTCGTGGGACGCCGCTGGCGCGACCCCCGACACCGATACATACTTGTCGATGCTTTCGTGTCGGGGGGATGACGTGGGGAGCAGTCCTCCGCGCTGAAGCGTCCCCGTCCTCACGATCCCCCGCAAGGAATCCCCCATGAGACCGAGACTCAAGATCCTGCTCGCAGCGATCGTCACCTCGCTGATGGCGGCCCTCGCCGCGGTCAGCATGCCCCAGCCCGCCGCCGCGGCCGCGCTCACCGAGATCACCGGCTTCGGAACCAACCCCAGCAACCTGCGGATGTACGTCTACGTGCCCGACAACCTGGCGCCCCGGCCGGGTCTGCTCGTGGCCGTCCACTACTGCACCGGCACCGGGCCGGCCTTCTACAGCGGCTCCCAGTTCGCCTCGCTCGCCGACCGGTACGGCTACATCGTCATCTACCCGTCGGTGACCCGGAGCAGCCAGTGCTTCGACGTCGCCTCCCCGCAGGCGCTGACCCGCGGCGGCGGCAGCGACCCGGTCGGCATCAAGTCGATGATCGACTACGTGCGGGCCCGTTACCCCGTCGACCCGGACCGCATCGTGGCGACCGGTGTCTCCAGCGGCGCCATGATGACCAACGTGCTGCTGGGCCTCTACCCCGACGTGTTCAGCGCCGGGTCGGCGTTCGCCGGCGTACCGTTCGGCTGCTTCGCCACCACCAACGGCTCCGAATGGAACAGCGACTGCGCCAACGGCCTCGTCACGAAGACCCCGCAGCAGTGGGGAGACCTGATCCGCAACGCCTACCCGGGATACACCGGCCGCCGGCCGCGCATGCAGACCTGGCACGGCACCAACGACGAGGTGCTGCGGTACCCCAACTTCGGTGAACAGATCGACCAGTGGACCAACGTCCACGGGCTCACCCAGACCCCGTCGTTCACCGACACGCCGCAGAGCGGATACACCCGTACCCGTTACGGCGGCACCGGTGACACCGCCCCGGTCGAGGCGATCAGCATGAGCGGCGTCAGCCACAACCTGCCCGTCAACGCCGCCGCGGCAGTGCACTTCCTCGGCCTCGACACCACGACGCCGAACCCCTCGTCGCCCGCTCCGTCGTCACCGGCTCCGTCGTCACCGGCTCCGTCGTCACCGGCTCCGTCGTCACCGGCGCCGATCGGCGGCTGCCGGGTCGGGTACACCGTCAGTTCCTGGAGCACCGGCTTCACGGCCTCCGTCACCGTCACCAACACCGGCACGAGCACGATCAACGGCTGGCGCCTCGGCTTCACGCTGCCTGCCGGACAGAACGTGACGAACGCCTGGAACGCCACCGTCAGCCCGGCCGGCGGTGCCGTCACCGCCACCAACGTCTCCTACAACGGCACGCTTGCCGCCGGGGCGTCACAGACGTTCGGCTTCCAGGCCACCCACACCGGCGGCGCCGCCGAGCCCACCGCGTTCACCCTCAACGGTGCCGCCTGCGCCGTCGTCTGAGGCACCGATGACGCGACCGGGTTCCCCACCCCGGTCGCGTTGCCGATCGCCGTGCTCACCCCGTACGGATCAAGGAAGCTCGAAAGGCAGTTTGATGCCCGCCAGGGCGTCCCGGCAGGGGCAGGAACGCTCGGCCGGAAGCTTGACGACCGCATCGAGAAGGACGTCGCGAAGACGTGCCGTGTTGTCGGCGAAGACCGCGAAGACCTCTTCCTGGGTGACGCCGTGCTCACCTTCCACACCCGCGTCCAGGTCGGTGACCAGCGCGATCGCCGTGTAACAGAGCGCCAGCTCGCGTGCGAGTACCGCTTCCGGGTGACCGGTCATGTTCACGATCGTGCCGCCGATAGACGTGAACCAGCGCGACTCGGCACGCGTCGAGAAGCGTGGACCCTCCACGACCACCATCGTTCCGCCGTCCACCGCACTCACCCGCTCGGCGGAATCCAGCACCACCGCACGACCCACCGGGCAGTACGGATCGGCGAACGACACGTGCACCGCGCCCGAGTCGTAGAACGTCTGCTCACGGCCACTCGTCCGGTCGATCAGCTGATCCGGCACCACGAAAGTGCCCGGACCGAGCTCCGGACGCAGACCGCCGACCGCGCACGGGGCGATGATCTGCCGGACACCGAGCGAACGCAGCGCCCACAGATTGGCCCTATAGGGAATGCGATGTGGGGGAAACCGGTGGTCACGGCCGTGCCGCGGCAGGAACGCCACCCGGCGCCCACCCACCTCGGCCACGGTGATCCGGTCCGATGGAGAGCCGAAGGGAGTGTCGACCTCATGTTCGGTGGCGTTGTCCAGGAGCGCGTAAAGCCCCGATCCGCCGATGACGCCGATCTCTGCTGCCGTAGGTGGCGGGTTCATGTCCAGACCTTATCCGCGGCCGGAAAGCCAAGCTAATGTGCTGACATGGCTACGTCGAGCGGACGGCGGTAAACACGTGTTCGGTGAGCAGCAGCGGATCGGAGGCCGGTCGGTGGATTCGATGACCGGTCAGCTGCTCGTCGCCACGCCCACCCTCAAGGACCCCAACTTCGACCGGACGGTCGTGCTGCTGGTGGCCCACGAGACGGGCGGCGCGCTGGGGGTCGTGCTCAACCGCGCGACCGAGGTTCCGGTCGCCGAGGTCCTCGGCACGTGGGGCGAACTCGCGGGCGACCCCGCGGTCCTCTTCGAGGGCGGGCCGGTCCAGCCGGAGTCGGCGATCTGCCTGGCCCGTACCAAACCGGAGTTCAAGAAGCGCCTCTCCGGCTTCCACCCGGTCAGCGGCGCGCTCGGCACCCTGGACCTCTCCGCCGACCCGGAGCGGATGCGGGAGAGCGTGGCCGGCATCCGCGTCTTCGCCGGATACTCCGGATGGTCGGCCGGTCAGCTCGAGGACGAGATCGCCTCCGGCTCCTGGTTCGTCTTCGACGCACTGCCCGGCGACCCCTTCGTCGAGCGCCCCGACGACCTCTGGGCCATGGTCCTGCGCCGCCAGGGCGACATCCTCGCGGCGGTCGCCCACTTCCCGCCGGACGTCTCCCTCAACTGAGGGGGGTGCTTCGAAGGGAGCCCGCGAGGTGTGTAGTATTTCCAGCGTGCCCGAGGGAAACCGCCGGGGACCAGCAAGGGGCTGTGGCGCAGCTGGTAGCGCACCACACTGGCAGTGTGGGGGTCAGGGGTTCGAGTCCCCTCAGCTCCACCCTTGAACAACTCATAGCAGTGCAGCTCAGGCCCGGTCTGTCGACCGGGCCTGATTCGTTGTAGGGGACAGGTAGGGGAACCGGATCCCAGCTCGCGCCGGGCGGGGGTCCTGGCGAAGCGTCGAACAGTCCACGAATCGTCGGAGCATCCAGAGCGGTAGGCCGCCAGCTCGTTGCGATACTTCCCGACGCTGCACCGGCCGGCGGCTGAGTCGCGCCGATCGATCCGCGCCGCCCAGGTCGACGGCCGCGGTGGTCGCGCAGCAGGAGGGTGGACCCTGCCAGCGGTTCGACATGTCGACGGCTGAGTTCGTCCACCGGATGCTCATGATCCGGAGCTCCGGCCGTTCACCGTGGCCGATCCGCCACGCCTGCCCTTTCCCAGCCGGGGAGGGGATGGGCCACCCGGGTCCGCTGTCAGGTGCGCAGCACGCCGATCACGCCGGTCAGTGCCAGCGGGCCGTTGTATGCCGAGTCGTTGGCGATGCCGCGGTTGTCGCCGAGCACGAAGATGTGCCCGTCCGGCACGGTGAGAGGGTCGAAGGTGACCGGCGGCTCGCCGTTCGCGGCGATGTACGGCTCTTTCAGGGCGGCGCCGTTGTGCAGCACGCGCCCTGCCGGGTCACAGCAGCTCACGGTGTCGCCGGGCACCGCGATCACGCGGTGGATCCGGGGCGGGTCACCCGGCTCCGCGCCCCAGCTGCCGGGCGCATCGAAGACCACAAGGTCGCCCGCGTGCGGACGGTATTCCCCGGGTTCGATCATGTCGGCCGTGACGATGTCGCCCTCGGTGAGGGTCGGCTTCATCGCCGGTGAGTTGATCCGGTATTTCTTCACGTTGTCGAAGCCGCACGAGCCGGATGCCACCAGTGCCAGCGCCAGCACGGCTGCCAGGGAGATAGTTCGCACGAGCCGATCGTCGCATTCGCGTTGTTCTCTCCTGCCCGGCTCCCTGGCGTAAGGGCCGATCGAGGGGGAGATGAACGTCCGTCGTGGTCCGTCTACTCGGGCCGGTGGAGTTACGGGGAGAGGCGGACCGGGCGATCCGGGCCCGGGGCAGACGGCGTGCGGTACTCGCGGCGCTCGCCCTGGAAGCCATCCCGGCCGCAGCCGGGTCGGCACGTCGCCCTCCGCGGGAGGCTGCCCGGCCGATCGCTGGCGGCCGGGCTGACGGCGTGACGAGACAGGATTCGGGACCCGTGCCGTTACGGGGGGAACGGCACGGGCCGGGCGTAACGATAACCGTCTTTTCGGACAGAAGCGAGGGTTTGTCAGCGATCTAGAGCAACCGCACAGGAAAGCGCTTTTCGCCGAGCGGAAGCTGCGCGGCGCGCGGGGCCGGCCCGGTCGGATGACGAGTCAGGTACCCAGGTGGCGGCGGCCGATCAGGGTCTGCAGCCTGGTCACCAGGTCCCGCGGGGAGATCGGTTTGGACATGTAGCCGTCGGCGCCCGCGCCGAGGCCCGCGTTGACGTCGTAGGCGTGGCTGTTGCCGGAGACCATCAGGATCGCCATGTCGCGGATCGCCGGGGTGCTGCGGGCCAGCTGGCACAGTTCCATGCCGTTCATGGCCGGCATCCGTACGTCGGTGATCATGCCGACCGGCTTGGCGACGGTGAGGATGCGGGCAGCGGTCTTCCCGTCCTTCGCGCCGAGCGCCCGGTAACCCGCCGACTCGAGGGTCACGGTGAGCAGGTCACGGACGTCGGAGTCGTCGTCTGCGATCAGGATCAGGTTCTGGTTCATGCGGCTTCCTCCTAGCTCTCGCCTGCCTGTTCGGCCGTTGAAACCACGGCGAGAGTTGCGTGCGGGTGCGATCCGGGTGCGGCGAAAGCCCCTGTCCCGTAGGGGAGCAGGGGCTTTCATGCGGTTCGGTCAGGACTTGACGGTCGCCGTCTTCGTCGAGGTGATGAAGGCCTTGAGCGTCAGGGAGAGTTCCCAGCCTTCGTCATCCTGGCCGAGCTGGGCGGTCTCGATGAGGAGGGCTCGAGGCTGCTCCGTCTGCAGGTGTTTCACCAGATTGAGGATCCGCTCGACACTCTGGCCCTCGATGCTGAGGGTGATCGGTAGCTGGGTCACCGTGCTGGGCGACTTCGCCAGCTCCTCGTTGGTCGCGCTGTAACCGCTGACCTCGACCTTGTACTTGGCGCCGAGGCTCTGCAGCTGCTTCAGGAATTCCGGGATCCGGTTGGTCGAGTTGTCGTGCGGGATGGCTTGCTGGTTGGTGACCAGCGTCTTCTTGTACTGGTTGATCTTCTTGAGTTCCGCCTTCAACTCGGCCAGCCTCTTCTGTTCCTTGATCAGTTGAGTCTCCGTGTCGGCGGTCTCGGCGTGGACGGTGTCGATCGCTGTGTACTGCGGTTTGATCAGCAGGAACCAGCCGCCCGCGACGAGCATGATCGTCAGGGCGAGGCCGCCGAAGAGCCAGATCTGATCGATGCGGCGCGCGGTCATCACTTGCCTCCACTCGGGCACTTGGTGGTGAAGCGGCCGCAGAGCGCCTTGTCGGTGATCGTCACGGTGATGGAGAAGCTGTAGTAATTCGTTTCCTTGTCCTTGTTCGCGGCTGTGACGAACGGATTCGTCACGTGCCGGAGACTGCCGAGCTCGTTGACGAAGTTGGCGATCACGTGCTTGTCCTTGGCCACGCCGGAGATGTTCAGCGTGCCGACCGCTCCGCCGGGGTCCTTGGCACCCTCGGCCTTCTCCGCAAGACCGGCGTTCAGCTCGGTGAGACCGACCTTCTCCTGGCGAGCCGTGTCCCCGATCAGGTTGATCAGATTGGTCCAGGAGAGGTCGTCGGCGAGGACCGCGGTCAGTTCGGTCTTCAGTATCTCGCCGCCGTCCTGATACTCGACCAGCGTCCGGAACTCATCCGTCCGCTGGTCCGCCCGGGTATCGGTCAAGGTCTGGAACATCGCCTCGTAGTCCTCGTCGGCGGTTGCCTTGGCGACGGTCGTCTGCCAGTACCAGGCGCCGACGGCGGCCACCACGAGGAGTACCACGAACACGATCAGCGAGCGGATACGCCGGGACCGCCGGCCGTCCCGGATCTCCGGTGGCATCAGGTCGGCGCGGATGGTGAGGACCCGGGCCGCCTGCTGCGGCGAGACCGACGGGTCCACGGGCATGAGTGCGGTGGTGGTCATCGGGTCGCTCCGAGCGTGAGGCCGATCGACACGGCGGCCGACGGCACGAAACTGTCGAACCCGCGCTCCCGGGCCTTGCGGGTGTCGCGAAGGCGGGAGGCGTTGTCGGCGTACATCACGGCGACGCCGAGCTGCTCCTGCAGGTGCTCGGCGAGGCCGGGCATCAGGGCGCTGCCGCCGCAGAGCGAGATCCGGGTGACCTGCTTCTGCCGTTCGCCGGAGGCCAGGTAGGTGAACGAGCTGCGCAGCTCGCTGGAGAGCGGGCGGACCGCGTCGACCAGGGCGGCCACCGTGTCCGGGTTGCCGTCGCCGTGCAGGCCGTACCGGCACTTCAGCGCCTCGGCCTCGACGGTGTCCAGGCCCAGGCGGGTGGCGATGTTCTCGGTGATCTCGGCGCCACCGCGCGGCAGGGTACGGACGAACAGCGGCTCACCGTCCGCGTGCACCACCACACTGGTGATGTTGGCGCCGATGTCCACGATGGCCTCGACCTGGGCGTCCAGCCGCGAGGCGGAGCGCAGCATGGCGAACGAGGCGAGGTCGACGCCGACCACCTTGAGGCCGGCCTTCTGCACCGCCTGGACCATGGTGAGTACCGCGTCCTTGGGCATGGCGATCAGCAGGCCGCGCACGGTCGGATTGTCGCCGGGCTGCTCGAGCGGATAAAAGTCCAGCAGCGAGCGCTCGACCGCGAGTGGCAGCTGCTCCTTGACCTGGAACGGCAGGGCCTGGCGCATCTGGCTCTGCGGCAGGTTCGCCACCGACGTCTCGCGGACCACCAGCTGCGGGTTGGTGACCGCGAGGGTGACCTTCTTGCTGGCGAACTTGCTGGCGTTCCAGAGCTGCTTGAGGGCGGCGGTGACCGTGCCCGGGTCCTGCACCACGCCGGCCGAGACGGTGCCCGGCTCGAGCGGGAACTGGCCGAAGTTGATGAGCGTGTAGTCGTCCTTGTTGCGCCGGACTTCCACGGCCCGGATGGAGGACGAGCCGATGTCGAGCCCGATCGGCGTTGAGCCAGCCATCGGTCTTCCTTCCTTCTGGTGGCGGTCGAGGCGGTGGGTCAAGCGGTGGGGAGGAGCAGATTCGTGTACCAGCCGGCGAGCGGCGCCGCCGCGAAGACCGCGAGGAAGGCTCCAGCCAGCATGTACGGACCGAACGGGATCCGGCTCTTGCGGGAGGCCAGCTTCAGCGCGATCAGGATCCCGCCGACGACTCCGCCGAGCAGGAAACCGGCGAGGGCGCCGACCGCGACCGCGCTCCAGCCGAGCCAGCCGAGGTAGAAGCCGAGCAGCGGGGCGAGTTTCACGTCACCGCCGCCCATGCCCCAGATCGCGAGCACGCGGTAGAGCAGGTAGAGCAGGCCCGCGGCGAGGAATCCGCGGAGCAGGTCAGCCGGCTCGCCGGCGGCCAGTGAGACCGGGACGAGCAGGGCGGCGGCCACGGCGTACGAGGGAAGGACGATTTTGTCGGGAAGACGCATCACGTCGAGGTCGATCATCGCCAGGGCGATCGCGACAGCGGCGAGATAGAGGTATGCCGGGAGTTCCCAGGACCAGCCGAAGCGGGCCGCGACCGCGACGAACAGGGCCGCGGTGCCGGCCTCGACCAGCGGGTAGCGGGCGCTGATCCGGGTGCCGCAGTCGGCGCACCGGCCGCGGAGCATCAGCCAGCCGACGACCGGGACGTTGTGCCGGTTCCGGACCGGGTTGCCGCACTGCGGGCAGTGCGAGCCCGGGTGGATCAGCGACTCGTCGCGGGGCACCCGGTGGATCACGACGTTCAGGAACGATCCGATGGCGAGCCCGAGGAGTGCGACGATGCCGAACAGCGGGATCTCTGGCATGGCCGTCCTCCTCGATTGTCGCTGGAATGGGTCGGGACCTGCAGGGATCGGAACACGGCGTTCAGAACAGCCCCCTCGTTTCGTCGTACGCGTCATCAC